>JBPCKZ010000079.1:0-6632 GCA_051003795.1 Bryobacteraceae bacterium
CACTCGTGTGGACACGGGTTTTTGCCACTAGAAAGATGTGTCGACACGAGTTTGGACACGGCAGGCACGAGTGCCCGCGCCACAAGCGGTTTTGCCAATGACCGCTGAACAATTCAAATCGAGCGTGATGCGCAAGTGCGCCGAGAGCGCGGAGATGAAGTCGAAATTTTTCGATGAGAACGCGGGAGCGATCCAGCAGGTCTGCGGCCGGTTGGCGGAGGCTTTGCGCGCCGGCCGCCAGCTCTTTGTTATGGGCAATGGCGGCAGCTCTTGCGATGCGGTTCACGTCGCGATCGAATTCGTGCATCCCATCATTGAAAAGCGCCGTTCATTCCCCGCGTTCGCCTTAACGAACGATTCGGCGCTGCTTACGGCGATCGGAAACGACACCGATTTCTCGCAAACATTTTCGGAACAGCTCAAGCTATTCGGGAAACCCGGAGACGTAGCGCTCGGAATCTCGACCAGCGGCATGTCTTCGAACGTAAACTATGGCCTGCAAGCCGCGCGGGAAAAAGGCATGATTACCATAGCCTTTTCCGGAAAGGACGGAGGACGCGTAAAGAATATTGCCGAGTATTGCCTCACCGTTCCGTCGTTCAGCATTCATCGCATCCAGGAAGTCCACACTACTCTGCTGCATGTTCTGTGGGATATGGTGCATGTTCTGCTGGGGGAAGAAGATATTATTTAGCGCATATGGACTTCGCTATCACTTGTCCGATCCCGATCGCCGACCGGAAAAATATCGTCCTCGGGCACGGCAGCGGAGGGCGGCTCACCTCGCAACTGATTCACGACATTTTCCTGCCTGCGTTCGATAACGAAATTCTCCGCAAGATGGACGATCAGGCCGTCCTAAGAGTTGGCGCGGCTCGGATCGCTTTTACAACCGATTCTTTCGTCGTCACGCCATTGTTTTTTCCCGGCGGCGATATCGGCGAGCTGGCCGTGAACGGCACCGTCAACGATCTGGCGATGAGCGGCGCGAGACCGCTATATCTTTCCGCCTCGTTCATTATCGAGGAAGGCTTCGAGCTCGAAGAGTTGTCCCGGGTGACGCAATCCATGGCCGACGCCGCGCGCCGCGCGGGTGTCGCTATTGTGACTGGCGATACCAAAGTGGTCAATAAGGGTTCCGCCGATAAGCTTTTCATCACGACGTCCGGTGTTGGGCTGGTGCCGGACGGCATCGAGATCTCGGCCGACAAAGCGCGGCTCGGCGACGTCATTATCCTCAGCGGGACCATTGGCGATCACGGCATGGCCGTGTTTTCGAAGCGCGAAGGGCTGGAGTTCGAAGGATCGATTCTTTCCGATACGGCGCCCCTGCATTCGCTGGTCGAGGCCATGTTGGGAGCAACGCCGCAAGCGGGCGAAATTCATTGTTTGCGCGATCCCACGCGCGGCGGCCTTGGCACTTCGCTGTGCGAAATCGCGGCTGCGGCAAACATTGGAATCGAGATCGACGCGAACGCCATCCCCGTTCGCGAAGACGTGAAGGCGGCGTGCGAGATTCTCGGTCTCGATGCGCTCTTCGTCGCAAATGAGGGCAAGCTGGTGGCGTTCGTTGCGCCCGAGAGCGCGAACGCCGTTCTTGCAGGGATGCGGCGCATCCCGGAGGGACGCGATGCCACGGTGATTGGGCGGGCCGTGGCCGCTCATGCAGGCATGGTGCTGCTCAAGACGGAGGTCGGCGGAACGCGGCTGGTCGACCTTCCGTTTACGGAACAATTGCCGCGAATCTGCTGATATGTGCGATTCATCCCGAAAATTCTTGACAGGAATCGCACAAAGACGGAATATCTGAACTGAAAAAAGGATGGGTTCCTATGGCTACAACCGCAATTCCATACGGCCGTTCCACTCAAAAGGCGCCGGCGGTGAAAGAGGTGCATATCCTCTGGATTACCGCTCTCCTTGGCTGTGACGGCGACACGATTTCCATCACGGCCGCCACTCAACCCAGCATTGAGGACGTAATTCTGGGCGCGATACCGGGCCTACCGAAAGTGCATTTGCACAATCCGGTGCTGTCTTACGAAGTCGGCGACGACTTCCTCAAGAATTTCCATCTCGCCGCCGAAGGCAAGCTCGAACCCTTCGTGCTGGTGCTCGAAGGCTCGATCCCGAACGAAAAAATCAAGAAGGAGGGCTACTGGGCCGCGCTCGGAAACGATATGGACACAAACCAGCCGATACCGACCTGCGAGTGGATCGATCGCCTGGCCTCCAAAGCGACGGCTATCGTAACCGCCGGCACCTGCTCCGCTTATGGCGGCATTCATGCGATGCAGGGCAATCCGACGGGATGCATGGGCGCGAACGACTATCTCGGCTGGGACTGGAAATCGAAAGCGGGACTGCCGATCGTCAACGTCCCGGGATGCCCCGTGCAGCCGGACAACTTTATGGAGACGCTGCTCTATTTGCTGTATCAGCTTGCCGGTCTCGCGCCGATGATTCCGCTCGACGACGCGGGCCGTCCCAAGTGGTTGTTCGGCGCGACGGTGCACGAAGGCTGCGATCGCGCGGGTTATTACGAGCAAGGCCAGTTCACTCACGAATACGGTACGAAGGAATGCCTGGTAAAAATCGGGTGCTGGGGTCCGGTGGTGAATTGTAATGTTCCGAAGCGCGGCTGGATGGCCGGCATCGGCGGGTGCCCGAACGTAGGCGGCATTTGCATCGGCTGCACCATGCCCGGTTTCCCGGACAAGTTCATGCCGTTCATGGATGAGCCGCCCGGCGCGCGGGTTTCGTCGGCGTTGAGCAACGTTTACGGGGGGATGATTCGATCGTTGCGCCATATCACCCAGGACACCGTAAACAAAGAACCCAAATGGCGCCACAAGGGGCGTAAGCTGACGACTGGCTATCAGCCGCGAACGTATTAAGGGGAGACAAGAAAAACACATGGCTACCATTACCCAACCGACCAGCGAAGTGCCAACCCAGTCGCGAAGACTCGTGGAGATGAACTGGGATCCCATCACCCGCATTGTGGGCAGCCTGGGAATCTACACGAAAATCGATTTCGCCAATAACCAAGTCGCCGAATGTCATAGCACCTCTTCGATCTTCCGCGGCTATAGCATTTTCATGAAAGGCAAAGATCCCAGAGACGCGCATTTCATCACCAGCCGCATCTGCGGGATTTGTGGCGATAACCACGCCACGTGCGCCTGCTATGCGCAGGCCATGGCGTTCGGCGTGCGACCGCCCGTTATGGCCGAATGGATCACCAACCTCGGCGAGGCGGCCGAATACATGTTCGACCACAACCTGTATCAGGACAACCTGGTCGGCGTGGATTTTTGCGAGCAGATGGTGAAGGAAACGAATCCTAAGGTGCTCGCCAAAGCTGAAACGACGCTATGTCCCCACTCCGAGGATCACGGCTACCGCACCATTGCCGATATCATGCGGGCGCTCAATCCGTTCACGGGCGAGTTCTACCGCGAGACGCTGCAGATGAGCCGCATGACGCGCGAGATGTTTTGCCTCATGGAAGGACGGCACGTGCATCCGTCGACGCTCTATCCGGGCGGCGTGGGCACGGTGCCGACGGTCCAACTCTTCACGGACTACATGGTCCGGCTTATGAAGTACATCGAGTTCATGAAGAAGGTGGTTCCGCTGCACGACGATCTATTCGACTTTTTCTACGAAGCGCTGCCGGGCTACGAAAAGGTCGGCCAGCGCCGGGTTCTGCTTGGCTGCTGGGGATCGTTCCAGGATCCACACGTCTGCGATTACAAGTACGAGAACATGGACAAATGGGGCAAGGCGATGTTTGTCACCCCCGGCATCGTGGTCGACGGCGAGCTTGTCACCACGAATCTGGTCGACATCAATCTCGGTATTCGTATTCTGCTTGGAAGCTCTTACTACGACGATTGGGATAACGGCGAGATGTTCGTTAAGAACGATCCGCTGGGAAATCCCGTGGACCGCAAGCACCCATGGAACCAGACGACCACGCCACGTCCGCAGAAGCGCGATTTCAAGGGCAACTATTCGTGGGTGATGTCGCCGCGCTGGCTCGATAAGCGCACCGGCGATCACTTGGCGCTCGACACGGGCGGCGGGCCGATCGCGCGCTTCTGGGCCACGGCGCTGGCGGGCCTCGTCGATATCGGATATGTGAAGGCGACGGGCCACAGCGTCAAGATTTACTTGCCCAAGACAGCGACGAAGCCCGAAAAGGAGTTCGAGTGGAAGATCCCGAAATGGAGCAATGCCCTCGAACGCGATCGCGCGCGGACTTATTTCCAAGCCTACGCCGCGGCGGCCGCGCTGCATTTCGCGGAAAAGGCCATGAGCGAACTCCACGCCGGCAAGACGCAAACGTGGCGCGACTTCAAGGTGCCGGACGAGGCGATCGGCTGCGGTTTCCACGAAGCCGTTCGTGGGGTGCTTTCGCATCACGTCGTGATCAAAGAAGGCAAGATCGCCAATTATCATCCCTATCCGCCCACGCCCTGGAATGCGAACCCGCGCGATATTTACGGCACGCCGGGCCCCTACGAAGACGCAGTGCAGAACACGCCTATCTTCGAAGAAAACGGGCCGGATAAGTTCAAGGGCATCGATATCATGCGGACCGTGCGCAGTTTCGATCCTTGTCTGCCCTGCGGCGTTCATATGTATCTGGGCAACGGGAAGACGATTGAAACCCGTCACTCGCCGATGTTCGGCGTGCAGGCTCATTGATCGAGAGAATCGAGAAGCTGATCCAAAAATTCGAGAGCGCCCCGGACCTGGGCACGCGCGCCGACGCGCGGGCTTTGGTCCAGGCGCTGATGGAATTTCACGGCAAAGCGCTTGACCGGATGATGGAGATAGTCGCCGAAGCCGCGGATGGCGAACCGCCGGTTTTCGAAAGCTTCGCGCGCGACGAGCTGGTTTCAAATTTATTGCTGCTGCATGGCCTGCATCCGGTGGATCTCGAAACGCGCGTGGCCCAAGCGCTTGATAAGGTGCGGCCCATTTTACGCGCGCAATCGAGCAATGTGCAGTTGGTAGACATCGAGGATGGCGTGGTGCAACTCCAGTTCGAGGGAAAGCCGGCACCGAATCTGAAAGCCTCGATCGAGGAAGAGATTTACCGGTTCGCCGCGGATGTTACGGAAATCCGGATTCAAGGGCTGGCGCCCGAAAAGTCCAACGTGAACGGTCTGATCCAGCTACAGGTCTAGATGACGGCCCTTGCCAAGCTGCGGGAGTTCGCCCGCGAAAAGCCGGCAGTCGAGCGGTGCGAGTTGTGCAGCGCGGCTTTGGGCGCTCGCCATTCCCATTTGGTGGAGCCCGCCCCGCGCCGGCTCCTTTGCGCCTGCGAACCGTGCGCCATCCTATTCAGCGCCCGCGGGCTTTCGTCGAAGTACGCGCGAGTGCCGCGTAGCGGAAGATTTCTAGCGAATTTCCGAATGTCCGATGCCGAGTGGGACAGCTTGATGATCCCGATTAATATGGCGTTCTTTTTTCACAGCGCGCCGGCCGGAAAAGTCGTTGCTATTTATCCCAGCCCGGCGGGCGCCACCGAATCGCTATTGAGTCTGGAAGCTTGGAAACAGATCGAGGAAAACAACCCGAAATTGGCCTCCATGGAGCCGGATGTGGAGGCACTGCTCGTGAATCGCGTATCGCAAACTCGCGAATATTATATTGCGCCCATGGATCAGTGCTACAAACTGGTAGGGGTGATTCGCGCGCGCTGGCGCGGATTTTCGGGCGGTTCGGAAGTCTGGGAAGAAATCGACCGCTTCTTCGCGGATCTGAAAGAGCAATCCCATGCCTGACCTGAGTTTTCAAGTCGAGGGCGCCGAAGCGGTTCCGCATGCGGCCGCGCCGCTGCTGGTTCTCAAGCTGCGAGTCGCCAACGCGAATCCCGAAGAGTCGCTGCACAGCGTCGCGGTGCAGTGCCAAATCCAGATCCAGGCGGCGCGGCGGCGCTACAACGCGGAAGAACAGCAACGGCTCACGGACCTGTTCGGCTCGGCCGACAGATGGAGCCTGACCTTGCGCACCATGCTCTGGACGCACTCGAACATTGTTGTTCCCGCGTTTCAGGGATCCATCCTGGTCGATCTTCCCGTCCCCTGCACCTTCGATTTCAATGTCGCGGCCACGAAATACTTTTCGGCGCTCGACGACGGCGAAATCCCGATTCTTCTTCAATTCAGCGGTACGGCATTCTTCGCCGGCGAGAACGGCGCGTTGCAGGTTAGCCCCATCCCCTGGAATCGCGAAGCCGCTTACCGATTGCCCGTTGCGGTCTGGAAGGAGATGATGGACTTCCATTATCCGAATACCGCCTGGTTGAGTTTGCGCCGCGACGTGTTCGAGCGCCTTCTGGCGTACAAATCGCGCCATGGAATTCCGACTTGGGAACAGACCATCGAGAGCATGCTGCCGTCATGAACTCCGAAATTGTCGAGAAGATCGCGAGCGCGGTGCTGTACGAGGGGTACATCCTTTATCCCTATCGTGCGTCGTCGGTGAAAAACCAGCAGCGCTGGAATTTTGGAACTCTTGCGCCGGGCGAGTTCATGCAAACCGAATGCCTCGTAACGGGCGCCCCGGAATGCGTGCTCGACGTGAAGGTTCGATTTCTGCAGATGACCGCTCGG
>JBPCKZ010000080.1:0-26105 GCA_051003795.1 Bryobacteraceae bacterium
CCGAATCGATCAATTCATCGAGGTGGGTCGCCGCTTCCACTTTGAGCTGAGCGCATACTTTCCGGCTGATTTCGCTTCCGGGATCGGTCGATAAGGATGCGCCCGCATCGACGGAAGTTGCAGCGGCGTCAACTCCTCGTAAAAGCAGGCGATTGCGTCCGTCGTCGATTAGCTTGCGGCGGATCGCCGGAGGCAGATCGACAATCACGTCGTTCCAATCCTGAACCATTTTCGCGCCTTGCTTAATGAGCAGATTTGGACCCCAGCTCATCGTCGACGTGATGTTGCCGGGGACGGCGAAGACCTCGCGGCCTTGGTCGAGCGCGAGCCGCGCGGTGATCGACGAGCCGCTATATTGAGCGCCTTCAACGACCAGCAGCCCCACGCTCATCCCGCTGATGATGCGATTGCGGATAGGGAAATTTTGCGGGAAGGCGACCGAGCCCATCGGGAATTCGGAGAGGATGAGGCCTTTCGCGGCGATTTCCGATGCGAGCCGCTTGTTCTCCGACGGGTAGACGATCTCGACGCCGCATCCAAGCACCGCAATTGTCGGATTTCCCGCGTCCAGCGTCCCTTTGTGCGCGGACGTGTCGATGCCCCGCGCCATCCCGCTTACGATTGTGAGACCCGCGCGCGATAAATCGCCGGCGAGCCGCTCGGCCACGGAAACCCCGTAGGGCGTAGGCCTGCGGGTACCCACGACGGCGAACATCGTCGACGCGAGTAATCCCAAATTGCCGCGCGCGAACAAGACCACGGGCGGATCGAATATTTGCCGCAGCGGCTGCGGATAGCGCGGGTCGTTGATGGCGATTGCAACGGCGCCGTGATCGAGCATTTTTTGCCGCTGCTCGACCGCGTCGTCGAAAGAGCACCCGCTCGCGATGCTCTGCGCCACGCCGCCTTTGACTCCGGCCGATTCGAGTTCGGAGCGCGATGCGCGGAAGATGGCTTGAGGCGTGCGGAAACGCTCGATCAGCACGCCCGCTTTACGCGTGCCGAGGCCCGGAATCATCTTGAGAGCGAGCCAGTGCAGTTCTTCTTCGGGGCTGACGGCGGGAGCGGAAGTCATCGAATCGGGATCTCCTAAGATGGGTGGTGTTGGAGCCAACGGGGAAATCTCAGGGCACGGCGGCATGAGGCGGGACGCGGCGTTTTTCGACAATAAAGATCCGCAATTGATTTACATCGGCAAACGGCTGGACGATTCACTGCGCCTGGAATCCGTGTTGACCGACTCGGGCGTGGACTTTGGAGTGGAGGCCGATACCTATCGCGGCGGAATGATTTTCCAGACGGACCGCGTGGGCGCGTTCTTTTACGTCCTGCCGGAAGCGGAAGAACGCGCGCGCGAAGTATTACAGAATGCCGGCTTCCGCGCTTACGAAGGGGAAGGAGGCTAGCGCGGCGCCAATATCCGGCTATGATGGAGGTTACATAGTTCTCATTAAATGTTTTACCGCCCTTTCCGCCCCATAGCCTGGCTGGCGCTGTTACCGCTTGCCATCGGATCCTTGCAATCTTCGCTTCGCGACGATGTCTTTGAGCCCACGCATCGCCTGTCGGGGATTGGCGTGGATCGCGAGCAGTTGACGGACGCGGTGCTCGCGAAGCGGACGGAGTTGATGATCGAAGCCCAAACCTTCACGATTATGCGCGATCCGCAAGCGCTTGCCGGGGCACGGCGAATCAATAGTCCCAAGCTCCAAAAGATTTTCGAGGGAGCCGCCAGGACTAGCGGCTTCCCCGCGCCTCTAATCGCGGCCATTTCGTATTTGGAAAGCTGGGGAGACCCCCGCGCCGAAAGCCCCGCCGGGCCCAAAGGCATCATGCAGATTTCGTCGGCGACCGCCCGGCGAATGGGGCTCCAGATCGTCGACGTGACGCGGTACCGCATCGTCACGGAACGAAACCTCATCCATCCCAAGCGAGGCAAAGTTTTCTACCGCGTGCTTCGTCGCAAAACGCCTTACACGGTGCGCGTGCGCGACGACCGGCTCTCACCGGAAAGGGCCATTCCCGCCGCCGCGAGGTACCTTTCCGAAATGGAAAGCAAATTCGGCGGGCGGGACTTAGCCGTGTTTTCCTACCACTGCGGCGAGGGCTGCGTCGGCGAATTCTTGTCGCTGGCGAATGAGGCCGCCGGCGTTAAGAATCATCCCATTACCGTGCCGCGTATTTTCTTCTCGTGCAGTCCGGCTTACAACAAAGACTTATACGAGGCGTTCAAGCGCCACATGGATCGCGATTACTCGCCCACTTACTGGTTTCGCGTGATGCGGGCGGAGCAACTGCTCGCGCTTTACCGCAAAGATCCCGAAGCATTCGAGAAACTAGCGGCGGATTACCGGAACGCCGAAAATCCGGAGCAGCGCGCGCCGCATCGTCTTTCGGTCTGGCTGAAGCCGCAAGACGATAGCTACCGTAGCGGCGACGAGATCCGCCTGGATCCGGGCAAGAAACTCGCCAAGGCGTTCGATAATCCGCGCCTCTTTGGATTTACGTTGCGCAAAGGGAACGGGGGAATCGGCGATTGGGACCCGGCCAATGCCGAGACATATCTACAGGCGTCTCCCTCGGCGCTCGGGACGCTGACCTACATCGCGTTCGAGACGCGACGTTTGCATCAGGCTTTGAAGCCGAGGGGCGAAACTTTCGTGCCGCTTGTGGTCACCGCGCTGGTGCGCCCGGTGGCGTACCAGGAAAAACTGGCGACGCGGGACGCCGCCATGCATAGCGAGTTGCCCGACCACGGGACCGGACAGGTATTCGATATCGATTATTCGCGCTTACCCGCTGGAGAAAAGGAGTGCCTCGATTTCATTCTCGACGATTTAGGATGGGACGGCTATCTCGGATTTGTTGAGGAGGCGGCAAATAGCAACACGTTGCATATCGGGTGCTCGCCATCGTCGCGGGAGTTTTTCGCCGAGGTATTTCAGGAAGCGCTCGGGGCGAAGCGCTAGCCGGCGGGTATGCGAGCTTGCCGCTCGGCTTCTTCCAGTGGCGTCCCATCGTGCACGGCTTGCAGGAAGATTTCGGCTTGCCGCGCGGATATTCCCAGGCCGCGCGCAACGTAATCGCCCATCTCTTCCCCGGGGTTTTGCAAAATGCCGCGCTTTTCGAGAAGTTCGTTTATCGCCCGGATTACCGCCGCCTGGATCATGCGCTTATTCTCGCAAATTTCAGCGGGTTAGACCCAAATCGTAGCGCTTCAACAACCTCGCCAACATTTGCGGATTCGCGGTGAGCGGATCGTCATGGGCGAGCGTGAGCGCATCCCGAGCGCGGTCGTAAATTGCGATGCATAGCGAAGCATCGTCGTGCCGGGAACGATACGCGACTCCGTCCGGAGCGTCCGGATGGCCCCAAAGCGCCCGCGACCACGCTTGGGAAAGATCGTAGCCGCTATCGGATGCCAATTGCGGGGTGGTCCCTAAGCGCGCGGCCCCTGGCCCGTAGAGCGTCACAATTCGCAGCTCGCGCCGCGCCGCAATCGTGGCGATCCGCCGGGCAGCGAGGTCGGCAATGGTGAGGAGCCGGACCGGCGGATTTCGCAGGAACGTCTCGGCGAAGCACGCTTGGATGGTCGTACCCAAGTAGCAAACATGAAACTCGCCGAGCGGGTCGTCGAAGCGATTGGTGGCCGGAAGGCCGGGCGCGGGTCCAAACCAAAGCGCCGGCCTCTGGGCGTGGTGAATTCGCATCCACTGCGTACCCGCAACAAATTTTCGTAGAGGGAGCCGCTTCGGCAGCTCCACTTACGCGCCTTGTTCTCCGAAAGCCGCAGCAACCGCGACAGCTTGTTTCACTTTGTTGCGATGAAGAGCGTCGACAATGGTCTTGCCGTTCAGCGCGGGCGAAGACGAAAGCAGAACGGAAAGTTGCGTCCACGGCCCTTCCACCTGAAACGCGCGCAACACCTCATCGAAATGCGGAACCACCCCGTCCGGCGTAAATTGGCAGGCGGGGTAGAGGTAATCGCCCGAGCCGCTTGGAACCGCCAACAGCGCGCGGCGGGTACGGCGCTTATCGACGCCCTGGCGCGTGATTCCAAGCGCCTGCGCGACTTGGGTCGAAGTGAGCGCTCCGCCGGCCTTCCGCAGCAACTCCTGCTTGATGGATGCCCCCCGAGCCATTGCCTCGGCTAGTGGATCGATAGTTGAAAGATCCACGCCCAGAGGCGCGAGATCGGAAAGGAGAGACGCGACTCCGCCGATGTTCGTTGGCGCACTCAAGGCAGCGCTCAATGCCTGCAACGATGCCGTGCAACTGAGTTGTTCGAGCACTTCGAAGGAGCGCCGCCGGAAAGTCTCGGCGAGCGCTTCGCGCGTATTATCCGCTTTGTGGACTTCGATTTCTTCAACCGCGGTGAGTACGCTCATGAAATCAGTTTACCACGTCCCAAATTAAATTCCAAGTACAAACGCAACTGGTCACTCCTTCAGTTCCACGATGGTCGCGCCCGCGCCTCCCTCTTGCGGCGATGCCGGATAGTACTTTTCCACGTGGGGACTCGTGGCGAGAAGACCGGAGATGGCCTTCTTCAAGACGCCCATCCCATGCCCGTGAACAATCCGCACGCGGCTCGCGGTCGCCATCACGGCGCTGTCCAGAAATTTCTCGACGCGGTCCAAGGCTTCCTCGGCCCGTTCGCCGATCACGTTAACCTCCTGGAACAGCGGCGCGAGTTGCGGCCCGCCTTGGAAGCTCACATTATTGGGCAACTTGCCGGGCGCTTGTTCATCCGCCTCAAAAACCTCCAGCACGTCGTCGAGCGGAACTTGCATCCGCATGAAACCGGCTTCCACTTCGATCCGGTCGTCGCCTAACTTCCGCCGGACACGCGCAAGATCGCGAATACCCTTCAGCCGTACGCGGGCGCCCTCTTCGATGCGAGGCTTGCGCGCCGCCAGTTGGCCTTCACGGGAATCGCTGTGGGTCGCAAGCACGGTCGTTTCAAATTCTTCCCGCAGCTCGCGCTTCACCTTCGCAATACTACGGCGGCCATGTTCCGCCGCCTTCCGTTCCGCGTTGCCGGCGAGTTTCGAAATTGTCGCATCGGCCTGCGATTCGAATCGCAGAAGCAGCGCGTCGCAGCGCAGTTCCAGTTCGCGAATCTTCGCGGATTCGCGCTTCTCCCACTCCTGGCGGATCTCTTTTTCACGCCCGGTCAACTCGATTCGCTGCCGCTCGAGATCCTTCTCCAAATTGTCGACTCGTTCCACGCGCGCGTGCAGCTCCGAGAGGAACCGCGCCAGATCGAGCTCGCGGCTGCTCAACGCCGCGCGCGCGCGATTCATGATATCTTCGGGCATCCCCAGCTGCGTCGCAATGTCGAGACCAGCGGATTTCCCAGGCAGGCCGAGTTGCAGGCGATAAGTGGGCTCGAGAGTCGAGTCGTCGAAACCCATGGATGCATTGAGCACCGAACTGGTGTTCGCGCCGTAGATTTTCAATGCCAACAAGTGCGTCGAGGCGAGCGTGAATGCGCCGGCGGCCCGGAAATGATCGACTACGGCGACGCCCAATGCGCCGCCTTCTTCGGGATCGGTCGCCGATCCAATCTCATCCAGCAGCACCATCGTTTCGGGCGTCACGTCGAGCGCCATGTCGCGAATGTGCGAAATGTGCGCCGAGAACGTGCTCAGGCTTTCCTGGATGGATTGCTTGTTGCCGATATCGGCCAGCACCTGCTCGAATACCGGCAGCTCGGCTTCGGAGCACGGCACCGGCAACCCCGCCTGCGCCATCAGCACAATCAGGCCTACCGTCTTCAGGGCGACGGTTTTGCCGCCGGTGTTCGGGCCGCTGATCAGCAACGTCCGGCATTCCGCATCGAGTTTCAGCCCGATTGGCACGACGCGCTTCGATTGTTTTCGCAGGACGTCTTCGAGCAGCGGATGACGGGCATCCTTCAGCAGCAATTTCCGGTCTAACGCTCCACTAAAACGCGGGATCGAGCAATCGAAATCGATCGCGAATTTTCCTTTCGCGAACACCAGCTCCAATTCGCTCATGATTGCAAGCGCCTGCTCGATTGAGCCTGCGTGGACGCGCAAGCGCGCGGTTAATTCGCGCAGAATGCGATCCACCTCCCGCGCTTCCTCTTCACCCAGACGGACCAGTTCATTATTCAGGTCGATCGTTTCGAGAGGCTCAACGAAAAGAGTTTGCCCGCTCGAACTTGCGCCATGGATGACGCCGTTCAGCTTGCGCCGCTGGCCCGCAACGATCGGAACCACGAAACGCTCGTTGCGGATCGTGACAAACTCTTCCTGGAGAATTCCCTCATCCCGATTGGCGTGCAGGAAGCGTTCAAGCGATTCCTGGATGGATTTTTTCTGCCGGTCGATATCGCGCCGGAGCCGGTGCAACGCGACGCTCGCGCGATCGGCGACGGATCCATCCGGAAGAACCTTGCCTTCCAGATCGCGGAGCAACGGCCGGAACTCGCCGATAGCCCGCGAGCGCGCACCCAGAATCGGAAAGCGTTCGGAGACCGCATTTAAGACGGATTTGGCATCGGCCGCGCGATCGAGCAGCGCAATCACGTCGAAAATTTCGCGCGGTTCGAGCCCCGCGCCTTCAATGCCGAGCTTGTGAATCGTAGTCGAGAGATCAGGCAGTCCGTTGAAATCCAGACGGATCGCGGCGCCGCGCGCGGCCGGCTGCGGTCGTCCCGCGGAACGAAGATAGCCGATCGCTTCCGCCGCTTCGGCGAGATCGGATTCGATTTTTTCACGATCCCCATGCGGGTGGACCTTGTCGAGTTCGCTCTTGCCGAGCGGACTGGCGATATACCGGCGCAGCAGCTCCCGCAAGGCTTCGAATTCGAGGGTTTCCGCGCTGGCTTTCATGTTTGGAACTTGAAGGCTTTTTCAATGACGGGGACCGTGCCTTCCGTGATCCGGTAGTGTTGCAAATCGCCGCGCTCTATCCACTGGGCGCGGCTGACGTCGTCCCCGGCAATCAGCGCGCCGCCCGTGACACGGCAGACGTAGTCGATCAGCACGTAGTGGTATTCGGGTTGCCCATCCGGGTCGCGCATGATGCGTTCGAAAATTTCGAGAACCGCCAGTGTCTCGACCGTGAGACCGGTTTCTTCAAGAACTTCGCGATGAATACCTTGCTGCAAAGTTTCGCCGAGTTCCAGCACGCCGCCCGGTAGAGACCAGAAGCCTTTTAGCGGATCTCTGCCGCGCTCGACGAGCAGGATGCGATCTCGATCCAGAATCAAGGCGCCGACACCGAGAATGGGACGCTCGGGATACCGGCGCGTATTACTCATTCATCGGTTAATACTGCACCGAACCCTTCACGTCCATCCGGACGCGATACAGCGACGTGCGCGCAGTCACGTAAAGCGTCTGAAAATCCGCGTCGCCGAACGCGCAGTTTGCCGGTGTCTCGGCGAGGTCGATGGTATGCAGCAGTTTCCCTTCGGAGTTGTAGATCGCGATCCCTTTCGCCGCCACGTAAATATTCCCCTTCTCATCGGTTCGGATGCCGTCCGGCACGCCTTCGATTCCACTGACGATCACGCGTTCGTTCGAAGTCTCACCGTTTTTATCGACGTCGTAAGCGCGGATATTGTGCTCATCGGAATTCGCAACGTACAAAATGCGGCCGTTGGGAGAGAATGCAATGCCGTTGGGGCGGCCTTGTGGTCTTGCAATGACGCTCATCTGGCCCTTGGGCGCAATGTGATAGATGCCGTAGAAATCCAATTCCCGCGCGTCCGCCTGATTGCCGAACGCGGGATCCGTGAAATAAATGTGGCCGTCTTTCCGGACCACGATATCGTTGGGCGCGTTCAAGCGCTTGCCTTGCCACTTTTCGGCGAGCACTTCAATACGACCTTTCTTATCGGTCCGGATCACGCGGCGCGACTTGCTCTCGCAGCTATAAAGCCGGCCCTGCGAATCGAGCGTATTCCCGTTCGCCCCATGCGTGTCGTCGCGGAAGACGGTGGATTTTTCTCCCGGAACGAGTTTCAGTATCCGGTCGTTCGGAACGTCGCTGAAAAGAAGGTACCCATCTCGCGACCAAACCGGACCTTCGGTAAAGCTGAACTTATGCTCGACCTTCTCGACTAAGATCTTGGAAAAATCCTGAGCGAATACGGCGGCGGAAAACACGATCGCGTAAAGCGCGCTAATGCTTAACCTGGATTTCATTCACGACACTCTTCACGCCGCTAACTTTCCTGGCCAGCTTTTCGGCTTTCTTTTTTTGCTTTTCGTATTCGACTTTGCCCTTCAGCGTTACCACCCCTTGCTTCACGTCGATATCGAGCGCCCCGCCTTTTACGACCTGGTCGATTGCCAGCTTACGCTTGACATTGTCGTAGATCAGATCGTCCGAGACCTGCTTATCGGCGGCTTGGATCGCGAAGCCGCAGACCAATGCCATAAGGATCAAAGCCGCGACTGAACGCATGCTATTCATTGCTTCCGGCCATTGTACGCCAGTCGAGGGTATTCAAGAAGGCGGGCTTCTCGCGCCAATCCGGCTGCACTTTGACGTGAAGATCGAGAAAGACTTTCACCCCGAACAATTCTTCGATCTCCCGCCGCGCGAGCGTGCCCGTCTTTTTTAACATCGCGCCGCCCGCCCCGATGACAATTCCCTTCTGCCCGTCCTTCTCCACATAAATGGTGGCGTAGATGCGAGTGATCTCCGGCGTCCGCTCCCACTTGTCGATCAGCACGGCGATCGAGTGAGGCACTTCCTGGCGGGTCTCGATCAGAATCTTTTCGCGGATCAGTTCCGCCGCGATGAATCGCTCCGGTTGGTCGGTCACATGATCCGGCGGGAAATAAGCGGGACCTTCGGGCAAACGCGCGATTACGGCCTCGCGCACCGCATCCAGGCCTTGGGCGTCCCGCGCGGAGATCGGCAGATACTCCGCGAAGCCGTATAGCGTGCGATACTCCTCGATCAGTGGCAGCAACGCGCCCTTGTCCCGCAACAAGTCGGTTTTGTTGAATAGCAGGATAACCGGAGCTTCGGATTTTTGCAGCAGGGCGTTTTGCAGCAGGGCGACCGCGCGCTTGTCGTTTTCACCGAACGGCTGCGATGCGTCCACCACGAACAACAGCAGATCCCGTTCATTCAGCGCGGCGCGAACACTCTCCATCATGCGCTTGTTTATGGGAGAACTGGACCGATGAATTCCCGGCGTATCGAGAAACACAATCTGCGCATCCGGCAAAGTCAGAACGCCTTGCAGCGCCGTGCGCGTGGTCTGCGGCTTATCCGTGACAATCGCGATCTTGCTGCCGATCAGCGCAGTCAGCAGCGTGGATTTGCCGGCGTTCGGCAAGCCCAGAATTGAGACGAAGCCGGAAACAAACTTACTCATTCACCGCCACCTCGGATTTGCGGATTCGTACCTGTTCCACGCGCAGTTGGTCGCTTGCCACCACTTCGATTCGAATCCCATCCCGCTCAACCACCTCACCCGGCACTGGCACGCGCCCCAGCCACTCCGTTACCAGCCCGCCGACCGTGGTCGATTCGATATCGTCTTCCGCATGGAACGCCAGCAAATCGTCGAGCCGCGCCAGATCGAAGCTGCCCGAAACAAGGTAGCTGCCGCCGTCTTCAACTTTGACATCCGAATCGGGCTCATGCTCGTCGCGAATTTCCCCTAGGATCACTTCGACCAGATCTTCCATTGTGGCGAGGCCGGCCGTGTTGCCGTACTCGTCCACGACTATTACAATGTGCCCGCCCTCCTGCTGCATCTCGCGCATCAGGTCGTTGACCGGCTTGGTCTCCGGAACGAAGCGCATGGACCGCATGATTTCGCGGATCTTGCGGCTGGCGCGCTCCGATTCGTCTAGTTCGAACATGTCGCGGACATGCACGAAGCCCACGATCTGATCGATCGAATTCTCATAAACCGGGATGCGCGAATACTGCTCGTTGATGACCAGCTGGCGCAATTGCTCGAGCGTTGCATCGGCTTCGATGGCGGCCATATCCGGGCGCGGCGTCATAATTTCGCGCACGATCTTGTCGCCAAATTCGACCACGGATTGGATCAGCTTGCGGTCGTCTTCTTCGATCAAGCCCTCCTCCGCTCCCGCCGAAATCAGCGCTTCGATATTTTCGGCCGAGGTGGGCGGCTCTTCCGTGTTGCTTTTTTCATCGGCAAGGTCGATCAATGTCTGGAAGAACCTGAGCAACGCGACTACCGGTCCGACCGTCAATGCGATTCCGCGCAGAACCGGGATCAGCGGCAGAAGCCAGTGGCCTGTCGTACGGCGGTAGAGGAGTTGCGGGACGGCGTACGCAATCGCCACCATTCCGATCCAGCATGTGGCAAGCGCTTCCAAAATAACCGCCGGGGATAAGGGGCCGGCGCCAATGGCGATCGTCAGCACCAGAATTCCGAGCAGAAGAAACAAGCCATGCTTGACGAGCGAGAACGAGAGCGCGCCTTCATCCGTTTCCATGCCCAGGCGTTTTTCGAGCGTCGCTTTGAACAGCTGCAGCGGCGGCAAATCGCGCGTGCGGAGGCGCAGGCTTTCGAGATAAAGCATTTGCACGAAGGTCGCGAGCGCGAGCGCGAGGGAGAGCAGTATCGCAATCGCAACGAGGACGAAACTCATGCGCGCGCCCGTTCGATAAGGCCGCACGGCAGGCCGAGCCGGTCGCGCCAGTCCGCCTCCGCGCGCGCCATTTCTCCGCGATCGTTCTCATGATCCATGCCAAGCAGATGCAAAACTCCGTGCAGCATTAAAATTTCAATTTCGTGGTTGAGCGCGTGGCCGAACTCGTTGGCCTGCGCCGCAGCGCGCCGCCAGGAGATTGCTATGTCCCCCAGATACCCGTCCGCATCGCATTCCGTCCACCCCCCAGGGAAGGAAAGCACGTCGGTAGGATAGTCCTTGCCCCGAAACCGCCTGTTCAAATGCCGCAGTTCCACATCCCCGGCGATCAGGACGTGAAAGTGTCGCTCCCGCGAGACCTCGTCCTTCAGTACTTGAGCGAACCGCTTGAGGTCCGCCCGATTAAGACCGGCCGCCGTAAACCGGCGGAACGAAACCAGAGAATCCTGTCCGGAGGACATCACAAAAGCGCCATCAGGCGCTGGCGATTTCGGGAATCGCCGTGAGATCGGGAGACGCTTCAGTCAGCTTCAAACTCAGCTGGCGGCTAACGTTCTCGTTGTAACGTTCGTACGCTCTCACGATGCGTTGCACCAGGCTATGCCGGACCACGTCTTTGTCGTCGAAGTTCACCATGCTGATACCCTCGACGCCTCTCAGAATCTCGACGGCGTCCAGCAGACCGCTACGTTTGCCGGCGGGGAGATCGATCTGCGTCACGTCGCCATTGACAACCATCTTGGAGTTCGCGCCCTGCCGCGTGAGCACCATTTTCATCTGCTCGGGCGTGCTGTTCTGGGCTTCGTCGAGAATGATGAAACTGTCGTTCAACGTGCGTCCGCGCATGAACGCGATCGGCGCGACTTCGATGGCCGTGCGTTCGAGAAACTTCTCGACCTTCTCGCCTTCGAGCATGTCGTAAAGCGCATCGTATAACGGGCGCAGATAAGGATCGATCTTTTCTTGCAGGGTTCCGGGAAGAAACCCGAGGCGCTCGCCTGCTTCCACGGCGGGGCGCGTCAGTACGATGCGGCTCACGCGCTTGCTCAACAGCGCGGAGATCGCCATGGCAACGGCGAGATATGTTTTTCCGGTACCCGCCGGCCCCACGCCAAACACCAGATCGTTGCGCTCGATCGCTTCCATGTAGCGCCGCTGATTCACTGTCTTCGGGGCGAGGATCTTTTTGCCGAAATTGCGTTGTCTGCCGCTGACGACCAGCCCTCGCAAGCTCACATCGGGGTCGCCCGTCACCACTCGAAAAAAACTGTTCAGATCGCCATTATTGAATACGACGCCTTCGCGCACCAGTGCCACATAATCTTCCAGAATGGTTTGCGCTCGCGAAACGGCGGAGGGCTCGCCTTCCAGTTCGAGCGAATTATCGATCAGGTGGATGTTGACTTTCAGGCCGGCTTCCAGGAGACGAACATTTTCGTCTCGAGTGCCAAACAGATTTTCAATGCCTCGGCTAATCTGGACGCTGGCTTTCATTTATAGGTATGTAAAACCTCCAAAATGGGACTCAAAGGGAAGCAGGGAAGTGGCAAAGGGGGAAATGCGAGGCTAGGGGGTGGCGAAAAACCATCCGGTACAAGTATATCAGAACGGGCCGGGGCGCCAGTGCTGCCACGCACCGCTCACCAATGCCCAAAACAATTCCAGTGTATTCTGTCTTTGTGGACCGTTCTTTGTGGATCGTTCGTGGAAAACGTTGCAGTTTTCGACTTCCGAACCCGCGGCGCGGTGATTCCGCGGCACTTCGGAGCGGCAAAAAAATTCCGCATCGCGCCCTTGTAATGCACAGCCGGATGGTCCTAACTTAGAGACTCTGGTTATGTCTTCCGCCGCTCTCGCTTTCGATAAGGGGTTGCCCTCCAATATAGACGCCGAGCGGTTCGTGCTTGGCTCCATTCTGCTCGACGATTCGGCGTTCATCGATGTCGCGGGCCAACTGGCGCCGGAAGATTTCTGCCTCGAAAAGCATCGCCGGATTTACAAGCGCATGTGCGAGATTCACGAGCGCGCCGAGCGTATCGACCGGGTCACGCTGACCAATGAGCTTCTTCGATTTAACGAGCTCGAGTCGGTGGACGGCCTCACCTACCTCGTTTCGCTCGACGATGGGCTGCCCAAGATCTCGAACCTGGCGAGCTACGTCAAGATCATCCGGGACAAGTCGATTCTGCGCCGCATCATCACCGCCTCGCAACATCTGATGAACCGGTGCCTGCTGGGGGAGGAGGAGCCGGACCAGATCCTCGCCGGGGCGGAGGAAACGCTGCTCAAGCTGGGCGAATCGAGGATCAACGACGGCCTGCTGAGTCCGCGCGAGGTGATTCAGAACTATCAGGGCGGCCTGAACGCGTTTCTCGATCCGAGCAAGCGCATCAAGGGGATCAGTACCGGCTTCACGAAATTCGACGAGATGACTGGCGGGCTCCACAAGGGCGAGCTGGTGATTCTCGCCGCGCGGCCATCCATGGGGAAGACGGCGCTCGCGCTCAACATCGCGTATCACGTGGCGGCCAAGATGAACCAGATCGTCGCGGTATTCTCGCTCGAAATGTCCAACGAATCGCTGCTGACCCGCATGTTGTGCTCTTCGGCCTACGTCGATAGCCAGCGCTTTCGAGCCGGCTATCTAAACGCCGAAGAGCGCAAAAAGCTGCAGCAGGCCGCGCACAACCTGGTGGAAGCGCCGCTATTTATCGACGACACGGCGGGATCGAATCTGATGGACATGCACGCCAAGCTGCGCCGGCTGCAGCAGGGCGATCAGAAGCTCGGCCTCGTGATCGTCGATTACCTGCAGTTGATGAGCGGCCGGGGGCGGTTTGAGAATCGCAACCAGGAAATCAGCACGATTTCGCGCGGCATGAAACTGCTGGCGAAAGAACTGGACGTGCCGATGCTGGTGCTTTCGCAGTTAAGCCGCGCGCCCGAAACGCGCCAAGGCGACCACCGGCCTCAATTGAGCGATTTGCGCGAATCGGGATCGATCGAGCAGGACGCGGACCTGGTGGGCTTTATTTTTCGCGAGGAAGTGTACAAGAGAGACCGCGAGGATCTGCGCGGGATCGCTGAGTTGATCATCGCCAAACAGCGCAACGGGCCGGTGGGGAAGGTGGACCTGGTGTTTCTCCACGCCCTCACGAAATTCGAGAACCGCGCCGAAGATATCGGCGAAGTCAACTAATGCGCGTAGTGCGGCGCAAACGTTACGGCCGGACGACAAACTCCTGCATCACCGCTTTCTTCAATAATTCCGGCGGCAGCAATCCCTGCGACAGAATGAAATCGTGAAACCGCTGGACGTGGAACTTCTCTCCCAGCGCCTTCTCCGCGTCCGACCGGATTTCGCGCAACCTCGTATACCCATCGAAGTACGAAACAGCTTGTCCGGGAGCGCGGAACGTGTAACGGTCCACTTCCTCCGTCGCAAAGGCCTCCGAGCAGACCACGTCCCGTTGCAATAATTGCAACGCCTGCGCCGGCGTAACTTTCCCTTGCTGCAATTCGGGATCGAGGAACGCGCGCGCGGCGCGCAGCAACCGCAGCTGCAGCGAAATCAATTTGCCATCGTCCGGCATATAGGGGAGCATGAACCACTCCGCATAAAGTCCCCACCCTTCCACGTTGGTGCTGTTGAACGCGAAGATCGCTCTCGGCAGCGAAACGCCGCGCTCCACCATGGCCGCGAATTGCAGTTCGTGTCCGGGGCGCGCTTCGTGCGAGGTCAACGTCCAGGAAGCGGCGGCAAAGGTGAAGTCGTCGTACTTAAGCGCTCTGCCTCCCTCGCCGCTGGTGCCAAGCGGAAGCACGAACTGGCCGCGCTCGCCTTGATTGTCGATCAGAGGCGGCGGGACCATGTGCGGCGCGGGCTGTTGCGCCGTTTCGGCGGCCGTCGCCAGGCGGATAATCGCCGGTCGTTCGGGTAACGTGACCAGGTGCTCCCGCCGGATAATCTTCTCGATATCGGCAAGGCGCTTTTTGTAGTGCGGCAGAATCTCGTCTCCAGTCAGTTGCTCTTTCTTAAGCGCGTGGATGACGTCGCGATAATCCTGCGACGGCAGATTGCGCGCCTTCGCAACACCGGCGGCGACCTTCCGCATTTCTTCCTGGATCTCGGTAAAACTTTCGTGGGCCAGCCGCGTCAGTTCGGCGGGCGTGTAATCCACTCCGTATTCTTCGAGCGCCATCGTATAGAGCTCGGGTGGAAGCCGGAAATCGGAGCGCGACTTGGGAAGCACTTCCTTGCGAACGAAATCGTCGTATGAAGCAAGCTGCTCTTTCAATTTCGCGAACGCCTCCCGGTAGCCTTGCATCTTGAATTTTTCGAGCAAGAGACCGATTCCCGTGACGAACGCGTCCGTGTCGGCCAGGTCTTTCTCGACTTCGATTTTCGGGGGGCCTGCCAAGCCGGGTTTTTTTAGCTTCTCCTCAACACGTTCGCGCGCCAAAGTTGAAATGGGCGTGTAGCCGGATGCAAGACCGGTATAGCGCCGTAAGCGAACCAGCGCCGCGCCACGCCGTTCCGGCGCAACCTGCTCGTCGAGGAGACTTTTCATCCCGAAAAAAACGATGCGCGCGACCTTTGGATAGGGCAGGAGCAAACGGTCGTCGGCTTCGGAAGATCGCCGCTCGCGGTCGGCGGCGGCTATCAGAATCTGCAAATCCTGCTGAATTAACGGATCGTGCTCCGTCGCCAGGCGCGCTTGCAGTTCTTTTTGCGCTGCCGCAAGATCCGCGCGAAGGCGTTGCCGTTGATCCGCTGTAAGTATCATGATCTTATCGTCTAATCCCCGGACGCCGAGCGCCCCCGCGCGTTCCGGCGCATAGCGGGCGGTAATCTCGAGCAAAAGTTGCGCATTCCGATTACTCTTTGCAACCCAGGCCGGCGGAGTTTGCGCGAGAGCGAGACCCGCGAGGCAGAGGTAAACGATCGTCACAAAACGCAGATGGCGCATATAGACCTAACGAGGCTTTCGCCTCATGCGGCAGACGATTTCGAAGCGTACCACGAAGCGTCGCCGAAGCGCCGGCCGCTTCTCCACGCGCTTAGGAAATTCGAGAACTAGATTGACGGTTGAAACCGGGCGGCGTTGTCCGGCCCCATGCACTTGTCGAGAATCCGGCGGTTGGTCTTGGAGAGATCGACCAACACCAAACCGTCCAGCACGTTGGAAAACGAGGCGTCGACATTGAATGCGATTACCCGCCCGCCTAGTTTCAAGTACTGCCGCAGCAGGACCGGCACGCCTCGCGATTCCAGGTTGCGGATCGGATTGCTCAATTGTTCGATGCCGCCCAGAGCTTCTCCCAGCAATCGAATCTCTTCGAAATGCGTCAGTCGGGTTCGGAACGGATGGCGCGCCGCGATCAGGCGGTGAAGATCGTCCGAGGGTTGCCGCCATCGCAGGAAACGGACCAGCAGCTCGTTCGAAGCGGCGCAGTATTCTCCGCTGACGCTCACGGCCCCAAATAAAATCGGCGCTAGCGGCCGTTTCGCGACGGAGCGCGCGAGCCCTTGCCATAGCAGCAGAAGAGGAGCGTACTCTTTCTGCCTATCGGGAACGATGAAAGATCTGCCGACTTCGACGGCGGGTCCGATCCGCTTGAAAAATTCCGGAGAATAGCGGAATAGGGTCGATGTATACAGCCCGGGAATACCGTGGAGAGCAAGAACGTCTTCGGTCCAGGCGAAGCGGTACGAGCCGGCAATTTCCCTTCGCCGTTTGTCCCAAAGAATCAGGTGCTGGTAATAGGGATCGAACCGGTCGATGTCGCTCGGTTTCCCCGTGCCTTCGCCGGCGGCGCGGAACGTCCTTTCCCTCAGGCGGCCAATTTCCTCGATCACCGCCGGAATTGCTTCCCCCTGGGACCGCAATACGGCGTAACAATCGTTCTCCACCACCAACGACTCCGGATTTTGTAAGCGGGAGATCTCCGCTTGCAAACCGTTCGGCGCCTTCGATAATGGCTGCGACGGAGGATGCCGCCGCAAACCGGTTGTGGACGCCGGAAGACGATGCGCCAAAAAGTAAACGCGCGCTCTGATATAGCGCGTTGCGGCCTTGGGGTCCCGGTCCAGCTCGCCGGGAAAAATCGGCGATCCGGCGCGAACCTCGAATCGTCGATCGCGCTTGTTCATCAGCTCTCGCGCGAGTCCGGCGGTTCGCAATCCCGGATGCAGCAATCCGGCGAGTTGAAACATCAAGCTGTTCGATCCCGAGAAGTACACCGGGACAATTGGCGCTTTCGCCGAACGGGCAATGCGCGCGGCGGCATCGCTCCACTCGGGATCCAGTATCCGGCCGGCCTGCGGATTCCAGTGAGAAACTTCACCCGCGGGAAAGATCCCCAACAAGCCGCCGCCTCTGAGCCAAGTCATGGCGACCCTAATGGTCCGGACATTCACTTCGGTTTTGCCGCCGAGCACATCGACCGGAAAACAGCGATGCTGCAATTCCGGAATCCGGCATAGCAGCGAATTGGCGAGAAGCCGCGAATCCTTTCGCCGGCGTTGCAGTATGCTGTCGAGCATCATGGCATCGAGCAATCCGAAAGGGTGGTTGGCGACCACCACGACGGGTCCGTCCGCGGGGATCGTTTCCAGATCCGCGCCGGAGATCTCGAGCGTAACGCCAAGCTTACTTAGAATACTGGCGGCCAGATTTCCGGTCCGCGCTTGCCGGGCGTCGGCGTAGAGGTCGTCGAGCGCTTTCAGTTGCAGGGCCTGCGCGATAAACGCGCGCAAGAGATCGGGCCGGCTCCCAACCAGCGCCGAAACAAACAGGTTCGCCGTATTCGACGAATCCGATGCCAACTCTTGGAGCATGTCCTCTGAATACCGCCGGACTCGTTACGTCCCGATGAATACGGCAAGAACATTCGAACGATTACGATTTCATCCCTATTCATCGGCTATTCATATTTCTGTAATTTTCACGATCCAGAATGAAGTCATGCGATATTTCGCGCTCGCCACCGATTACGACGGCACCCTGGCGCATAACGGTGTTGTGGACCCCGCCACTATTGCCGCGCTTGAGCGCCTGCGCGAATCCGGCCGGAAGCTGCTGCTCGTGACGGGCCGCGAACTTGCGGACATTTGCTCAATCTTTCCGCGACTCGATCTGTTCGACCGCGTCGTGGCGGAGAACGGCGCGGTTCTCTACGATCCCGCGAGCAAGCAAGAAAAACTGCTGGCCGCCGCGCCATCGGAAACGCTCATAACGGCTCTCAGGCAAGCGCGCGTGTCTCCCCTACAAATCGGGCAGGTGATTATGGCCACTTGGGAATCGCAAAGCCCGGTAATTTTGAAAGTGATCCAGTCATTAGGCCTCGAAGTCCAACTTATCTTCAATAAAGGCGCGGTGATGGTAGTTCCCGCCGGCGTGAATAAAGCCACCGGAGTCGAAACGGCGCTCACCGAACTTGGCCTCTCCTCCCACAACACAGTTGCCGTTGGAGACGCCTAAAACGACCATGCATTTCTCAGTTCATGCGAGTGCGCGGCCGCCGTGTCCGACGCGCTTCCCGCGTTGAAGGAACGAGCCGACATCGTGACCTTGGGCGGCTACGGGGCGGGTGTTGCCGAACTGATCGATTCCCTGATCGCGGACGACCTTCAGAACGCTGCTCCTCGACTCGCGCGCCACGACATCCCGCTCGGGAAGGGCCCAGGCGGCTCCGAGGTCAGGCTGCCCGCGTACGGCACGAACGCTCTGGTCGCGGGAGCGTCGGGCAGCGGCAAATCGACGCTGACCACCGGGTTTATCGAGCGGCTTATCGAAGCCGGGTATCAGGTCTGCGTAATCGATCCGGAGGGAGATTACCAAACATTGGCCGGGGCCGCCATGCTGGGCGATGGCGAGCGCGCGCCGTCGGTGGACGAGGTGTTGAGCATCCTCGAAAAACCGGGCCAAAGCGTGGTATTGAATCTGATCGCCCTGCCTTATAACGACCGGCGCCCGTCATTTTTCAAGAGCCTGTTGCCGCGCTTGCAGGAACTTCGGTCTCGAACGGGACGGCCGCATTGGATCGTGGTCGATGAGGCGCACCACCTGCTGCCCGCTTCGGAGGGACCTTCGGGACTCGTGCTCCCGCAACACCTCACCGGCATGATGCTGATTACCGTCGATCCCGAGCACATCCTGCCCTCGATCCTGCCCGAGGTCGATACGTTGATCGCCGTGGGGGAAGATATTGGAAAGAGCGTGCGCAGTTTTTGCGAGCGATCCGGAGAGCAGGCGTGCCCCGCGTATCCGGGTCCGCAGGAACGGGGCCATGCAGTTTTTTGGTCGCGTACGGGAGGCCGGGCGCCGGTTGAATTCCAGGTTTCCGCATGCCGCACGGAACGCGTGCGCCACAGCCGCAAATACGCTTCGGGCCAACTGGAACCGGAGTTGAGTTTCTACTTCCGTGGGCGGGACGGCAAGCTGAAGCTGCGCGCTCAAAATCTGGCCTTGTTCCTTCAGATGGCCGATGGCGTCGACGACGAGACGTGGCTCTTTCATCTGCGCGAGGGCGGGTACTCGCGATGGTTTCGCGACGCCATCATGAGCGACGAGCTTGCCTCCGAAGCCGAATCCGTCGAACGCGACAAATCGCTATCGCCGCGCGAGAGCCGCGAAAAGATTCAGGAGGCGATCGAGCAGCGTTTCACTCTGCCCGCCTGAGGACCGGCTCTTCGACGGAATCCGTGTCGAGCAATAAGCGTTCCGCATGAAACCAGTCTTCGCCGGGAGAACCGAAGGGGCATCCTCGTTCCCGCCAAAGCGTAAAGGCCAGCTCGGCGACTTCGTTGTTGGCAACCGGCTCTCTAGCTTCTAAATCGCGAATTTCCATGTGTTGCGTCATGCCGCCGATTCTACGGCGGGATTGTGAAGTTGTATTGAATTCCGCGTGAATTTGCAGCCGCCATTTTTCATATTTTTTTCATCCGGTTGAAATGAGGGCCTGCTTTGATGGTTGAACCATGCGAATGAAATGGAAGAGCGTCCTTCTGGCGTGTGTCGTCTGCCTGCCGGGAATCGCTTTCGGCCAGGGAACTGGAACCAGCTTGACCGGATTAATCGCGGACGCGTCGGGAGCAAACGTACCGTCGGCTCCGGTGTCGGCGCGCAATGCCGCCGCGAACGTCACATTCCAGAGCCGGTCGGACGGCTCCGGTTACTACCACTTCGCCAGTCTGCCGGTCGGCGATTATGAGTTATCCGTCGACCAGCCTGGATTCGCGAAAGTCACGCGCCATCTGCACGTGGATACCGCGGAACGCGCGCGCCTGGATTTCACGCTTTCGGTCGCCGGCTCCGTCCAGACAGTCGAAGTGAGTGCCACGAGGACGGATCTCTCGCCCGACGATTCTTCGATCGGCACCACCATTAGCAATACCGAAGTCCAGTCCATGCCGCTATACCTGCGGCAGTGGGACGACCTGATCCGGCTGGTGCCAGGCGTACAGGCCAACCGCTACACCGATCAAAGCGGCGCGACCAGTGCTGGGAGAACGGGCGGATTCAACATCCACGGGGTCCACTCGCTGCAGAACAACTTCGTTCTCGACGGGATCGACAATAACTCGATATCCGAAAACGTTCAGGAGCTGACCACGGAGGTGGCTCGCCCGTCGGTGGATACGATTCAGGAATTCCGCGTGATCACGAACCCGTACGCGGCGGAGTTTGGCCGCTCGCCGGGCGCAACCGTCGCGGTGACAACGAAGGGCGGAGCGAATAACTTTCACGGTCTCGGGTATGAGTACCTTCGCAATCGCGTCTTTGACGCCAACGATTTCTTTTCCAACCGCAGCGGCTTACAAGCCGCAGAACGCGCAGAATCAGTTTGGCGGAAACCTGGGCGGCCCCATTGTGAAGGACAAGCTCTTCTGGTTCTTCGATTACGAAGGCACTCGAATTCGCCGGGGAGTTTCGCGCATTGCCACCGTGCCGCTGCCGAACGAGCGCATGGGCGATTTCAGCGCCGCGGCCGGCGCGGCGGCGGGAGTGAAATATCCCGCGATCTACGACCCCACCACCGGGCAGCCTTTTGCCGACAATCGGATTCCGGCGAATCGCATCGATCCTTTCGCGGCTAAGATCATGAGCCTATTTCCCCAGCCCAATCTGCCGGGCCAGTTGAATAACTTCGCTCGCAACGCGGGATTGTCCGACGACAACGATAATTACGACGGGCGCGCCGACTATGACCCGACTTCGCGCGATCTGCTTTTTGTGCGGTACTCCTATTCGAACCGCTCCCGCTTTATCCCGGGCTTTTTCGGCGGCATCGCCGATGGCACTTCGACATCCGCGTGGGGAAGGCAGATACTCAAGGCTCACAGTGCCGTCGCCGGCTGGACGCGCTCCTTCAGTCCCCGACTCACCAATGAGTTCCGCGCGGGTTACGAGCGCAACTACTCGCAGGCGGAACAGGACCCGTTCGGTAAAAACGTCACGAGCGATTACGTGCCCGGCGTGCCAAACAACCCGGCAATCAACGGAGGCGTCTCGCTCACGCAATTCGCCAACTTCACGTTCATCGGTTCGCCCGATTTCCTTCCGAAATCGCAGACCACACAGCAGTTTCAATGGCTGGATACGATTTCTTTGACGGTCGGCTCGCACTCGGTCAAGTTCGGCGTGGATTGGCGGGCGCCCTTGCGCAACATCTTCCAGGATGAGCCGGGAACCCGCGGATCGCTCGGCTTCGACCGCATTTTCACATGCCAACGCGGAACCAATGGGCAGTGCGTCGGGAACACCGGCTTATCTTATGCCGACGGTCTGCTGGGCTACGTGAAAAGCGCGCAGCTGACCAATGTTTTTTTTGTCGACCAGCGCCTTCGGATGCTTTCGGGATTCGCGCAGGACGATTGGAAGGTCACCCAGCATCTCACGCTCAACCTGGGGCTGCGGTACGATTATTCGCCTTCCGCGATAGAAGGCCGCAACCGTCTGGCCAACTTCAATCCGGCGGGTGCCGGCAGCCTGGTCTTTGCGTCCGACGGCTCGCTCGATAAGCGGGCGCTTGTGAACAGCAACACGAACAACTGGGGTCCGCGCATCGGTTTTGCCTACAGCCCGCTTCCGAAGACAGTGGTTCGCGGCGGCTATGGCATCTTCTACACCATTTTTGAAAGGTTTGGCAGTGAGAACCAGCTATCGCTGAACCCTCCCTATCTGATCAACAACACACCGGCCGTGCCATCGAACGCCACGGCTCCCGTATTCTTCTTGAAGAACGGCTTTCCAGCCAACTTCCTCGATCCGGCGGCTCTTAATCTTAAGCTGGTCCGCATCCGCGCGGTGAACCCGAATCTGCCCACGCCCTCGGTGCAGCAGTGGAGCTTCGGCGTTCAGCGAGAGCTTTCGAGCGGTCTCACGGCCGAGGTGAACTACGTCGGAACCAAATCGACTCACCTGGATGTACTCTCGGATCTGAACCAGCCCATCAACGGGATTCAGCGGTATCCGAATTTTGGGTACATCGAGTATCTGAACGCCATCGGCAACGGCGCCTATCATGGGCTCGAAGCGTCGCTTCATCAGCGTCTGCGAAGCGGCTTGGAATTGCGTCTGGCTTACACCTGGTCGAAGAGCATCGACAACACACCCGAGGAACTGTCGTCCAATTCCGGATCGGCGCCAAACGGTTTAAACTACGCCGCGTGGCGCGGTCCGAGCGATTTCGACATTCCACAGCGGCTGGTTGCGAGTTACGTCTACGCTTTCCCGGCGGGCCGCGGTTACCATTCATTTTCAAGCGGATGACAATCCTATCTGCTGGGGAATTGGAACCTTTCGGGCGTGTATACGTTCGCGAGCGGCCGGCCATTTACGGTAAATTCCGGAAGCAGCCTGGCGAACGCGCTCGATCCGTACGGGGCAGTGACGGCGGTTCCGAATGTCATCGGCAAACCGCGCATCGTGGGCACCGTGGGCTGTTGGTTTTACGCTTCGCAAAACGCGGCCTGCCCCGCCTCCGGTCTTTCGGATGCCTTCCAGCTTCAGTCGCCGGGACAGTTCGGCAATGCCGGACGCAACATCCTGCGCGGGCCCCACACCAATGTCTTCGACCTATCTCTACTCAAAGATTTCCGGATTACGGAAGCGGTCAACCTGCAGTTCCGTTGGGAAATCTTCAACCTGACTAATACAAAGCTGCTGAGCGTGCCCAATAACAATTTCAGCAGTTCGGCGGCGGGAAGTATAACGAGCCTTTCGGGCGATCCCCGGGTGATGCAGTTTGCCTTGCGGCTCTCGTTCTAAGCGCGTCCCAATCGAGCGATAAGGACAAGTACCAAACGGGCATTAAGCGCGCGGGACCCGAGGATTGCCAAAGTGGATATCGTCAAAGACGGCATCTCGGAACGCGATCACTACTACGTGCGGCTACAGAATTCGTCCCGCCAGGTTCAGTTCGGATTGAAGCGGTATTATTAACCGATGCGGCTTCGTATATCCGCGCTTGCGATCGCGACGCCAGTTTTCGGCCTGCTATGTACTCTGGCACCCGCGCAAGACCGGGAGAAGTATATGGAATTGGGCCGGCAAGCCAGCAAAGCCCAAAATTTCAGCGAGGCGGAGAAACAGTTCAACGCGGCAATTCGCGAAGCGAAGCACTCCGGCGGCGAGCTTCAATTGGCAGAAAGCCTGGACGGCCTCGCCTCGGTATACCGGGACTGGAAGAAATATTCCCGGAGCGAAGCGCTTTACAAAAAATCGCTCCATATTCGAGAAACAATTCTGGGGCCGTGGCATCCGAACATTGCGCAGAACCTGGATAATCTCGCCGATACGCTCGACCTACGGGGGAAACACGAACAAGCCGAGCCACTTCACAAACGCGCCCGCGCGATCCGGGAACAAGCCGTCGCGACTCATCCGGACGTTTATGTGGACGGCGTTGCGAAGCCAGTGCTTCCGAAGTAAATCGCCGATGCGGTTGCGATAAGATTCGCGACTGGAGATCAGGATGGTGCGCCCGCATGCAGACCCCGCTCAGCCCCGCCCCGACCATCTGAAAGGCCTCGCCTACGCGGCGCTCCGACTGGTTGTTTTCGTGTCGGCGCCCGCCTTCGCCCAACTGGAAGCGACAATAGCCGGCGTTCTTGCCGATCCCTCCGGAGCCGGCGTGGCGGGCGCCAGCCTGACCCTGACGAACCAGGACACCGGCGTTGCCGTAATGACGGCGCAATCCGGCTCCAGCGGGAATTTCTCGTTTCAGGCCGTCCCGGCGCCGGGCACCTACACCATTTCCGTTCAGGCCGATGGTTTCGCGCGGCTCGGACAGAAGGACATTGTCGTCACGGCGGGGGAGAGAAGGTCGGTCGGCACGCTCACTCTCGTTGTCGGCAGTATTACCGACTCAGTCACCGTGCAAGCCGATGTGACTCCCGTTCAAACCCAGAGCGCGGAACGTTCGGGCGACCTCGACAGACACGAAATCCAGGCCCTCCTCGCCCGCGGATTGAACTATGGCGGGCTGCTGAGGAGTCTTCCCGGAATTTCGGGAGGCGCCGACCCGAATGGCCCGGAGGAAACACCACGGAGTATCAGAATATAAACGGAACGCGCGCCAGCGTAACAATTCCAAGCATCGATGGAGTCAATGCCGCGGATGCCTCCAGCCAGGGTCAGCTTTACGGGGCTGCGGCGACGGATTCGCTAACCGAAATCAACGTTAAGACTTCCAACTATCAGGCCGAATACGGCGGCAGCGCCGGAGCCGTCATCAATCTGGTGACCAGATCGGGCACGAAACAGTTTCACGGGGATATGTATGCCTATCTTCGCAACGAGGATCTGAACGCGAACGACTACTTCAATAATCTCAACGGCCTCCGGAGGCCGACTTATAGATACGTTATTGGCGGTGTCGGCATCGGCGGCCCCGTCTTTATCCCGGGGAAATTCAATACCGACAAGAACAGGGTGTTTTTCTTCTTCAACGATCAATACGCTTACCAGGGTATTCCGGGCGCCGTGCAACAAGTCACCGTCCCAACGGCTCTCGAACGCATGGGAAACTTCTCTCGGAGTGTTACCGTCGGCGGAGCCCCGATTCCGATCGATATGCCGGGCACGAAAACCCAATTTCCGGGTAACGTCATTCCCCCGAGCCAGCTTAGCGCGTTAGGGGTTGGCCTTCTCAACGTCTTCCCACTGCCCAACTTTAATAACAAGGCCGTCAGCGGCGGTAACTACAATTACCTGTATCAGAACACTCCTAACACCCGCAGAGAAGAGTATACGTACAGATTGGACTTTCAATTAACAGACAAGCTTCGGATGTACGGACGCAACAATCAAATCAATAACAGCCAGAAAGGCTATTCGATCGGCGTCCTTCCCGGGCCGCCCTGGGGATTGGTCGAGGGCTTTTACAATAGCCGGAGCAAAACTCCTTCCGTCAACTTTGTATACGCGATCACTTCGACATTGATTAACGAAACGACTTTCGGCATTAACCACTGGGACGAACCTGGCGGCCCGCTGAATCAAACGCAGTTGGCCAAGGCCCAGCGCTCGACTTATGGCGTCCAGGGACTGGGGCAATGGTATCCGACGGCAAATGCATACAATTACCTGCCGATCATGAGCTTTTCCGATGTTCCCTCCGCGGCTGGATTTTCCTACGACTCCCGCACTCCGATCGATGGCGCGACCACGATATTCACGATCGCCGACAACCTCACGAAGGCCTACGGCAACCACACGATTAAGGCCGGACTGGCTATTACGCGCAGCCGCGGATGGAAGGGCAATCAGGGGTCGGCATTTTCAGGTAACTTCGCGTTTGGCAAGGATGTGAACAACCCGCTCGATACGGGCTAAGGCTATTCGAACGCACTGCTTGGGATTTACGACACGTACACGGAAAGTTCGGTAGTGGCTCAGTTTGAATCTAGATATTCTGAGGAGATTCAAAAATATAATTGAGTGCCAGTTCTAGTCCGGCTATGGCTGTGGATGTTAGGTAGCCCATTCTGGGATACGCGAGACGCCCTTTATCGAGGACGCGAATTTGGTCAGTAAGCGCAACGCTTGTCTCCAACTGTGTTCGCGGAGTGCCTGGTGACCATTCAAGAGGCCATCCAACATCCCTAACCATTAAATTTAGCGGGATATTTACGCGGTGCGAGCCACCCTTATGCAACTGGGATGTAAGTGGCACGCCAACTACGTTTTTCCCGAGCCTGTTTATTTTCAGCCTGGAAACGATAACATAGGGACGGTTCTTCCTCTGCTCGGAACCCTCAATATCGAGATCTCGCGCACGGACCCAGTAGATGTCCCCTTGGCATATATCCACCTCTTTAAATCTCTTCTAGTTCCATATCGCGCATCACTCTTGTCCAAATTAGGTTTCTACCCCATGTGCAGTGGTGGCTGAGGGGGAGTAGCGGAAGGCCCGGGGTAATCTGAGTTTGGGTTCCGAACAGAACCAAACTCAACAACACGGAGACTTCCG
>JBPCKZ010000081.1:0-22259 GCA_051003795.1 Bryobacteraceae bacterium
GGCGCGCGAAGTGCGCAACGCGGTGCAATTGTTGCCTGAAAAACAGCGGGCCGCGGTCCTGATGCATAAGTACGAGGAGATGGATTACGCCCAGATCTCGCGCGTATTGGGCTGCTCGCAGTCCGCGCTGAAGGCGCTGATGTTCCGCGCGTATGAGACGTTGCGCGAAAAACTGGCTCACATGGCGCCGGTTTGATTCTCCCTGAGCCTGGTTAAGAACCGTCTCCCTTCGATCTTGTAATCTCCTCGAATCACAATTCCGATCGCTTCCGCATATATGCGATGCTCCTGCGCCAGAATGCGCGCCGACAGCGAATCCACCGTGTCATGATCTTCCACCGGAACGCACGCTTGCTGTACGATCGGCCCTGAATCCAGAAATTCATCCACAAAATGAACCGTGCAACCCGTTAGCTTGACGCCATGGTCCAGAGCTTGCCGTTGCGCATCGAGTCCTGGAAATGCGGGAAGAAGCGATGGGTGAATATTCAAGATCGCGCCGGGAAACGCCCGCACGAAGGTTGCGCTGAGCAGTCGCATATAGCCCGCGAGACAAACCAGATCGACCGCATGGCGGCGTAATTCTTCGATCAGCATGCGGTCGTACACCTCGCGATCGATCCCTAGCGAGGCAATCGGGGTCGCGGGAATCCCAAGCTCCCGGGCCACTTCGAGCCCGCGCGCGGACGGGCGGTTGCTTATTACGACGGCAATCCTGGCGTCGATTGTCCGTGCCGCAATACTGGCCGCGATCGCCTCGAAATTCGATCCGCGCCCCGAAAGCAAAATGCCGAGGCGCTTCACCGGTATTCCACGCGCGCGCGTCCGCGTTTTTGCGGCACGATATTGCCCATCACGAACGAAGGTTCCCCGAGGCGTTTCAAAGTTCGGCGGCCGCGGGCAACCCCGTCCTCCGGGACGACGAGTATCATTCCCACCCCGAGGTTGAACGTCCGTCGATAATCGTCCAGCGGGATGTTTCCGATCCCGCGGAGAATCTCGAATACCGGCGGCACCGTCCAGGACGAAATGTCGATCGACGCAGCCAGGCCTTTCGGCAGCAAGCGCGGCGTATTGTCCGTGATTCCCCCGCCGGTGATGTGCGCCGCCGCATGCAGCAAGCCCACGCGCGTGAGTGCTTGCATTGGGCGCAGATAACTTCGGTGTACCTTAAGTAACTCGTCGCCGATCGTTCCCCCTAACTCGGCCACGCGCGCCTCTATCATGTAACCGGCAACTTCGAAGAGTAACTTGCGCGCGAGCGAATATCCGTTGGTATGCAGCCCGGTCGAAGGCAGCCCGATCAGCACATCGCCGGCCCGTACTTTCGCGCCTGTGATAACCTGAGATTTCTCCGCTGCTCCCACGATGGTTCCGGCAAGATCGTATTCTCCATTGGCATACAGGCCAGGCATTTCAGCGGTCTCGCCACCGATCAATGCGCAGCCATTGGCGCGGCAGCCACGGGCGATTCCCGAAACTACGGCGGTCGCAACTGGCGCATCCAGCTTCCCAACCGCGAAATAGTCCAGGAAAAATAATGGCGTCGCACCCTGAACCGCGATGTCGTTGACGCAATGATTAACCAGATCCTCCCCAATCGTGTCGTGTTTCCCGGTCATGAACGCGATTTTGAGTTTCGTGCCGACTCCATCGACCGAACTTATCAAGACCGGCTGCCGCATCTTCGGCAACGCGTAACAAGCGCCAAAAGATCCTATTTCCGTCAACACGCCGCGGGTGAAAGTAGCGCGCGCGAGCTTCTTGATCGAAGCGACGGCGCGATCGGCTTCATCGATTTCGACGCCCGCATCGCGATAAGAAATTCCCGGTTGTGTGACCATTGCGAATAGAAACGTACCAGTATAGCTTCAGGCACAAAATCGGCTTCATCATGAGATCTACTCCGATCGTTTTACTCGCCCTTTGCGGCACAATCGCGGCGGCCCGCGCGGAAGGCCCGGACGTCTATGCCATTCGCGATGCCCGAATCGTGACCGTTTCCGGTTCTCCCATCGAGCATGGAACGGTCGTGATTCGCGACGGACTCATCGAAGCGGCTGGGGAAAATATTACGGCACCGGCCGATGCGTGGGTCATCGAGGGCAAAGGGCTGACCGTATATCCCGGATTGATCGACGCGCTCAGCACCTGGGGACTTCCGAGCGCGGCGCCTCCAGCCGGCGTGGTTCCACTCGCGCGCGGAGCCAGTCCGCGCCCAATTTCAATCGCGCCGGCCGGTCCGCCAACGGCTGCGACATCCGGCCCCGAAGACCGGCCATCCAACACCAGCTATTTGCGCGCCGCCGATCAGGTGGTCGCGAGCGAAAAGAGCATCGAGAACGCGCGCAACGCGGGCTTCACAACCGCGGTTACTTTCCCAACCACGAATATCTTTTCCGGTCAGGGCGCGGTCATTAACTTGGCGGGAACCAGAACCGGGGAAATGATCGTCGAATCGCCAGCCGGTCTTTACTTGACGATGAAGCCGGCCGGGTTCACCAGCTATCCCGGCTCGCTCATGGGCGTGTTCGCATACGTGCGGCAGATCTATCTCGATGCCGACCATTACAAGCTCGCGAAGGCCATTTACGATAAACATCCGCGGGGGTTGCGGCGGCCCGCTTATGACCGCACGCTCGAAGGGGTCATTGAAAGTCCGCGCGTCCTGTTCCCCGCGCAGCGGGAGGTGGAGGTAGATCGCATGCTCCGGTTCGCCAATGAACTGAAGGTTAAGCCGGTTCTCTACGGCGGAGACGAGGCCTACCGCTCGGTCGACCTACTCCGGAAATCCGGCGTTCCGATTCTGATCGGCCTCAAGTGGCCCGAGCGCTCGAAAGACGCCGATCCGAAGGCGGACGAGCCGCTGCGCATTATGGAAGTTCGCGAACAGGCGCCAGGCGGGCCAGCCGCTCTGGCGAAGGGCGGCGTGCGTTTCGCGTTCTATTCGGATGGGATCGCGAATCCCAAAGATGTGCTGAAAGCCGCGAAGAAAGCGATTGACGCGGGCCTTTCGGCCGCCGATGCGCTTCGGGCCATGACCCTGAGTCCCGCTGAAATCTATGGGATCGCCGACCGGCTCGGAAGCATCGACAAAGGAAAGATCGCGAACCTCGTCGTGGCCGACGGCGACCTGTTTGAAGATAAAACCAAAGTGAAATACGTATTTATCGACGGCAATAAGTTCGAGCCATTGCCGGAAGCGACTCCCAAGCCCGGCCCGAAGACAGAAGAGGAGAAGGTTCCATGAAGCGCCTCGCCCTTTTATTTTCGATACCGCTCGCGTGCGCGTTAGCCGCCGCGCCGATCGTCTTCCGGAACGCGACGATTCTCACCGTTACCAAGGGGACGCTGAAGGGCAACGTGCTGGTGCGCGACGGCAAAATCGCGGAGGTCGGGGATAACCTGGCGATCCCGAGCGGCGCGGATGTAATCGATGCGACCGGCATGTATCTGATGCCCGGCATCATCGATTGCCACTCGCACATTATCGCCGAAAGCATCAACGAGGGAAGCGTTTCCGTGTCTTCGATGGTGCGGATCGGCGACGTATTGAATCCCGAGGACATCGCCATTTACCGGGCGTTGGCGGGCGGCGTAACCACGGCGAATATCCTGCATGGCAGCGCGAATTCGATTGGCGGACAATGCTCGGTGGTCAAATTGCGGTGGGGTAAATCGGCCGAAGAGCTGCTGTTTCAAGGCGCGATGCCGGGGATTAAATTCGCTCTCGGCGAAAATCCCAAACGCCGGGGGGCCGCACCGTCGTTTGGTGCGACGACCGTCCGGTATCCGGCGACGCGGATGGGCGTCGAGGACGTAATTCGAGAAGCATTCACCGAAGCGAAAGCGTACCAAGCCTCCTGGCGGGAGTACGACGCGAAGAAGTCGAAGGGCGAAGTTGCGATTCCGCCCGCGCGCGATTTGAAGTTGGAACCGCTGGTGGAAGTGCTCGAGGGCAAGAGGCTGGTTCATGCGCACTGCTACCGCCAGGACGAGATACTGATGCTGCTGCGCGTTGCCGACGAGTTCGGCTTTAAGATCCGCACGCTGCAGCATGTGCTCGAGGGTTACAAAGTGGCCAAGGAGATTGCGGCGCATGGCGCGGGCGCTTCCACCTTTAGCGATTGGTGGGCATATAAGGTCGAAGCCTACGATGCGATTCCCTACAACGCGGCGGTGATGACGCGCAAGGGCGTCCTGGTTTCGATTAACTCGGACGACGCCGAGTTAATGCGGCATTTGAATACCGAGGCGGCGAAAACGATGAAGTATGGCGGATTGAGCGAGACGGAGGCGCTGGCGCTGATTACGATCAATCCGGCGAAGCAGTTGATGATCGACAACCGCGTGGGGTCGATCGAGATAGGAAAGGATGCGGACCTGGTGCTTTACGATAAACATCCGCTGTCTAACTTCGCGAAGGTGCGGAAGGTAATGATCGATGGCCAGGTTTACTTCGACCGGGACAAAGACATTGCCGCGAGGCCGGAAATCGAATCGAAGAAGAAGGCCTTGATGGAGAAGGTATCGGACGAACGGAAGAAGCCCGGGTTTTCACGGAGGCCGACCGAATGAGGGGTTTTGCGGCGTCAATTTTCCTGCTTGCGGCGTTTCCTCTTTTCGCGGGCTCCGACGATAGCTTCTTTCTGCGCGGCGCGACTATTCACACCGTATCCGGCGCCGATATCCCGAACGGCTCCATCCTGGTGCGCGATGGCAAGATTGCCGGGGTGGGCCAAAAACTTGCCATTCCGAAGGACCTCCGCGTCATCGACGGCAAGGGACTGCAAGTCTATCCGGGCATGATCGATTCGGCCACGCAGATCGGCCTATCCGAAATTTCCGCGGTGCGCGAAACATCGGATGCCGTTGAGATCGGAAATTTCAATCCCGAGCTCCGCGCGTCCATCGCCGTCAACCCATCGAGCGAGCATATTCCGGTAGCGCGGGCAAACGGAATCACCACCGTCCTCTCTCTGCCGGACGGTCCGCTGATCTCAGGCCAGGCTTCCCTGATTCACTTGGATGGCTGGACCACCGAAGAGATGGAAGTGCGGCGGTCCGCCGGACTGCATCTGCACATGCCTGTGATTCGAACCATAACTTCAACCCGCTTTGCCAACGGACCTACTCTAACGCCCTACGCCGATGCCCTCAAGAACTACGAAATCCAAATGCAGGAATTGAACGGCTACTTCGAAAGCGCGCGCCGATATCGGCAAGCGAAAGCGGCGCCCGGCCCCGATTTCCGAACGGATTTGAAATTGGAAGCGATGTTGCCGGTTATCGAGCGCAAGGAGCCGTTGTTCGTGACGGCCATGCGGGAGCGCGAAATCCGCGCGGCGATTGAGTTCGGGGAAAAGCAAAAAATCCGGATTGTTCTGGCGGAAGCGCCGGAAGCCTGGAAGTGCGCCGATGAGCTAAAGAGCAAGAACGTTCCCGTGATATTAGGCCCGACGCTCGAACTTCCCATGAATGAAGACGACCCGTACGACCGGCCCGCGGCCACGCCTGCCGATCTTTACAAAGCGGGAGTCAAGTTCGCCTTCGGAAGTTTCAGCACGGAATTTTCGCGTAACCTGCCTTATCAAGCCGGCAACGCGGTGGCGTATGGCCTGCCGCGCGAAGAAGCGCTCAAGGCGGTTACTCTGAATGCCGCGCAGATCTGGGGAGTCGCCGATCAAATGGGATCAATCGATGAAGGGAAATGGGCGGATTTGATGATCACCGATGGCGACCCGCTCGAGACGCAGACCCAAATCAAGCAACTCTTCATCAAGGGTAAGGCTGTGAGCCTCGATAACAAGCAACGGCGCCTCTACGAAAAGTATTTGAATCGCCCCTAAACGCCCGTTCGCGCTACGAATCGCAGATGAGGGTAACTGGGCCATCATTCACAATCTGCACCCGCATGTGAGCCTGAAAGACGCCGCTTTGCACGCGCCCCAACTTCGATTCCACGGAGTTGACGAAGTACTCGTACAGCGACCGCGCCAGTTCGGGCGGCGCGGCTAAGTCGAAATCGGGCCTCCTTCCTTTGCGGCAGTCGCCGTACAGAGTAAAATTGGGCGCCAGGAGAATTTCGCCACCGGCTTCGGCGATGCTCCGGTTCATTTTTCCGGCATCGTCGGCGAAGATGCGCATCTGGATTAACTTCTCGACAAGGTAATCCGCATCTTTCGCGGTGTCGGTTTTCGCGATGCCGACCAGAACGAATAGCCCGTGTTGCACGCTAGCTACAGTTACGAAGTCTATCTCCACCTTCGCCGCCGTAACGCGCTGAATGACAATTCGCATCGCAGTTTGCATCCCAGTTCGCATTCTAAGTTAGTTGCAAACAATCTATTGCACGCGAATTAATTATGATATATTGACCCAGGGAGAAATCATGGCAAGAGGCAAGGCAGGACAGAATACGATATCGGTGGAAGACTTAGAAATGGCCCTGGTCGGCTATCGGATGAAGCAGCAAGAGCTCGAAGAGCGGATTCGCGAAATGCGGGGTCGTGCGGACGGGCGTCCGGAAAGTGCAACGCGAGCGAAGGATCAAACCGGAGCGGGACCCAAAAACGGCCGCAAACGGACGTTAAGCGCCTCGGCCCGCAAGAGAATCGCGATCGCTCAAAAGAAACGGTGGGCGGAGCATCGCAGGAAGCTTTCTCAGGCCGCCAAAGCCGAATAAATGGGAGATCTCAGCAGGATTGGCGTGGCGATCGATTCCGATCTGCTTGAGAAATTCGATCGGCTAATCGGAAGCCGGGGTTACACGAACCGATCGGAAGCGTTCCGCGATTTGATTCGCGAGGAGCTTGTCGAAAAGGCTTGGGAATCGCCCGAAAGTAACGTCGTCGGCACGGTTACCCTGGTTTACGATCACCATGTTCGGCAGTTGAACGATAAGCTGACGGATTTACAGCACGATCATCATCGCGTAATCCTCTCCACTCTCCACGTGCATCTGGATCACGACAACTGCCTAGAGGTGCTGGTCATGCGGGGTAAGGCGAAAGGCGTTCAAAAAATTGCCGACGCACTGATCAGCACCAAGGGCGTCAAGCACGGACGGCTGACTATTACGACATCCGGCGCCGAATTATAGATGATTGTGGGCACCGGCGTGGATCTCGCGGAAGTGGACCGGATTCGCGCCGCCATCGAGCGTTATGGCTCCCGCTTCGTCGAGCGGATTTACACTCCCGCCGAAATATCTTACGTTGAAAAAAAGGCTAATCGTTTCGAGCGCTACGCGGGGCGCTTCGCCGCCAAGGAAGCGGGCATGAAAGCGATCGGCACCGGTTGGAAGCGGGGCGTTACCTGGCGGGATTTCGAAGTAGCGAACCTCCCGTCGGGGCGGCCTACTTTGCGTTTAAGCGGAGAAGCGGCAAAAGTGGCCGAGCGGCTGGGCGTCAAATCCATTTCTCTTTCGATCACTCATACTTCGCGGTTGGGAATGGCGCACGTAATCCTCGAAGCCTAACGCGGCCGGTCCATCGCGGGCACGGCCCGTAATTGCGCCTCTTCCAGGCGTTTGGTTTCCTGCCACGTATAGATCATTCGATGTATTACCGTCAAATTCGACAGGACCGCGATTACCCAAAGCACGGGCGCCATCCGGTCGAACAGGGCGCCTAGAATAATCAACACAACGCGCTCGGGACGCTCTAGAAATCCCGTCTTGCATCTCGGAATCGTACATTCGGCGCGCGCGCGCGTGTAACTTACCATCACCGAGCCAGTCATTACGATTGCAGTCAAAACGATATAGAAGAAGCGATTGATTGAAGCGTAGTAGACCAGCAAGCCCATAAAGAGCGCCAGGTCCGAGTAGCGGTCGAGCACGGAATCGAAGAACCCACCGAACCTTGTTACCCGATTAGTTTCGCGCGCGACGCGGCCATCCACCATGTCGAACAGCCCCGCGCCTATGACTACGAGCCCCGCCGCTTTAAATCTGCCCGCCGCGAAAAGAAACGCCGCTCCGATATTGATTACCAGCCCGATGAAAGTCAGTACGTTGGGATGAATGCGGGAAAGCGCCAGGAAGCCGACAATCTTCTCGATGATCTTTCCACAAAACCACCCGATCCCTCGCGTAAACGTCATAAAACTACTCTTCGAGTTCGTGTATCGTCTGGAGCTTCAGAATTTCAAGCTCTTTCAAGCCGCCCGGAATTTGAACCTTAACTACGTCGCCGACTTCCTTACCGATCAAACCGCGTCCAATTGGCGAATTGGTCGAAATCTTGCCTTGAGCCGCGTCCGTTTCTTCGGTCGTGACCAGCTTGTAAGCGATCTCCTCGTCTTTCTTGACGTCCAAAACCACCACGCGGGAACCTAGACCGACGCGGTCGCGCGGGATCTTCGAGAAGTCTATCATCGAGACCTCGCTCAACCGCTGCTTCAATTGATTTAGTTTTGCATTGACCATTCCCTGGCGTTCCTTGGCCGCATGATACTCGGCGTTCTCGCTGAGATCGCCATGCGCGCGCGCGGTCCGGATCTCGTTCGGAAGCTGGTTATGCAACTCGTAATCGAGCGCGGCAATCTCTTCCTGCAGCTTTTTCTTGAGGTCGGTCACTAACGGCGGAAACTCCTATCCGCATATTATATCGATTGCCAGTTAGAAAGGTTTCAGATCGCCGAGCAAGGTTGGCAGCAACTCGGAAACGGTGGGATGGATGTGCACGGCCCGCTGCATTACCGTGTAAGGCGCGCCAGCGTACATCACGTCCAGAATTGAATGGATCACTTCGTCGCATTCGACGCCCAGCAGGGAGGCGCCCAGTATCCGGCGCGTGTGGGGATCCACCAGGACCTTTAAGAATCCTTGAGTTTCGCCCTTCTCCACCGCGCGTCCAACGCGGGTCATCGCCCTCGTTGCCATCAATGCTTTGCGGCCCGCTTGACGCAAGTCGCGTTCGGTCAATCCCGCGCGGCCCAGTGGCGGATCGATATACAAGTTGTAAGCCGGAATGCGGTCGGTGAGGCGGCGGGCGTCGCCATCCAGAAGGTTGGCCGCTACGATCTCGTAATCGTTATACGAAGTGTGCGTGAAAGCGCCTTTGCCGTTGCAATCTCCCATGGCCCAAACACCCGGCGCGGTCGTCCGGAGTTGGTCGTCCACTTGGATGTATCCGCGCGGGTCCCTCTTAATGCCGGCTGTATCCAGTCCCAGATCGCCGGTGTTGGGCACACGCCCGACAGCCACCAACACGTGCGATCCCGAAGCTTCACCTCCGTCCCACTCGATCCTCGCCCCACCATTATTTTTAGTCACCTGGATATTCGCCACGCTCGTAACGATCCGGATTCCTTCGCCTTCCAGAATTTCGCGGACCGCCCGCGAAACATCCTCATCTTCGTGCCCGATGAGCGACTCGCCTCGCTCGACGATAGTAACTTCACTTCCGAACCGCCGGAACATCTGGCCAAACTCCAACCCGATGTAGCTTCCGCCGATCACGATCAAGTGTTCCGGCAGAAAATCCACATCCATCATGCTGGAGTTAGTCAGGTAATCGACATCGTCCAATCCCGGAATGGGCGGGATCGACGCGCGGCCGCCCACATCGAGGAAAATTTTTTCCGCCTGGAGCGGTTCGGAGCCTGGATCACCCGCGCGGATGATCTGGGGACCTTCGAATCGCGCCTGCGCCTCGAACACGGTGATATTTTGCGTGGACTTGAGTTGCTTTTCGACGCCATCGTGCGACTGCCGCACGATGGCATCCTTGCGGGCCTTCACGCGTTTCATATCGACGTGGACCGGGGAATCCAGAACCACGCCAAATTCCGCCCCGCGGCGCGCCATGTGAGCCGCCCGCGCGCTCGCGACCATGGTCTTGGTTGGAATGCAGCCGGTGTTGATGCAGGTTCCGCCAAAGAGCTTGCGCTCGATAACCGCGACCTTCCATCCGGCCCCGGCAAGGCGCACGGCGAGTGGGGGACCCGATTGTCCGGTACCGATTACGATGGCGTCGAAGGTGGCTATCGGCCTAGTATCGCAAAGTCGTGGCTGAGATCCCCCACCTGCACGTGAAACACGTTCGTGCCTGGCGTAAGCCCCAGCCTGACGGTGATTCCAATCGAGCCTGGAATATCGCCGATGTGGTCCAGCCTCACGAACGAGCCGTCTCCCGCGCCGACGCTGACTTGCACGTCGGGATTCAGGATCGGAATTCCGGATTGGTCAACGACACGGAACAGGAAAGCGTCGGTTACACGCGCGCCCGCTCGTCCGCTGGTTTCATCGGCGACGGCAAAGTCGACGATCTGCGCCGCCGGACCTTGAACACCATACCAATAGGGCACATGTGTATCTATGTTCGGCGCGTTCGCGCTTTGGATGTGGATGGCGCCCTCGTACTGGCCGGCCTGCAGCAGAGAACCGGTGAACGTCACACGCACATTGGCGGATGCTCCCGGCTGTAACGACGCGGAGCTCGTTGATAATTGCGGCGCCATGCCGCCATCGCGCGAAACCGCCGAGAGCTGGAACGTGTCGGCTGCCGTCCCGATGTTGGAAATAGTTAGCGCCTGAACCGAGCTGACATCGCTGGTCCCAACTTTGAAGCTCAACGTCGCCGGAACGGCGGCGGCATTGGCATTCAGCGCGGCGCTCACGTCGAGGCGTCCGCCCCCGGCCTGCTGCACGCGGGCGGGCGTGCCGTCCGAAAGGGCGATCGGCCCGGCGTTGTCGATCAGCAGCGAACGGTATTGTGCCGCCGTAAGGCCGGGGCGGAACGACTTCACGACAGCCGCCGCGCCCGCGGCGATCGGCGACGAGAAACTGGTGCCATCGATCAACGCAAATCCCGTGGGATCGTAAACGTTCCCGGCCGGATCGAATTTTTGCGCGGCCGTATAAACATCTTGTCCGACCGCGACTAAATCCGGCTTGACGGCGAAATCGACATTGGGGCCGCGCGAGGAAAAGTCGGAGATCCGATTGGGATCCACGCTTTGGGGAAAAGAGCCGAAATCGAGCGTGGCGGTCAAACCGGGTTGAGAAGCAAGTTGATTCTTGATGGTCAATCCGTCCGAGTTACTCACCATTTGAGCCGGCAAAGTTGCGCTCCCTTCGCCGATCCTGCCAAGATCGCGATCGGGAGTAGTGTAGATAAGACCGGCTACCGCGCCCGCCGCGGCCACGTTGTTCAGCTTAATTTCGAAGGTGCAGATGCCGCGCAAAATCAGGGCGATCTTGCCCGTCAGGCTATTTGCCGGGAGCGCGGCGCAAGCCTGTCCGTTCCCGTCGAGAGGGGCAACGTCGGCAAGAGCTCCTGTAATCGGGGACGAAGCATATTTGTCCCCAGGATAGGCGGTGAACGAGCCGACTCCGTTAACGACCGCTTGCGATACGAAGGTCCGGTCGTTGTGGGATGCGCCGGCGGCGATGGCCGAAGGCGCGCTCGCGGGGCTACTGATACTGGCAACATCGGGCCCTTCGTTTCCAGCCGAGACGATGACGATCACGCCCAGCGACGCGGCGTGTTCGATCGCGGCAATCGTCGGGTCCGCATTGAACGCCAATGGCAAAGGAACGCCGCTGCTGAGGCTGATGATATCCATGCCGTCGTTGGTGGCGTCTTCGAACGCTTTGAGTGTCGCGTCGTTCGACGGGTTGGGATTGGCCCCCGGCGATCCCTCCACCTTATAACTGCCCAGGTAGGCTTTCGGAGCGAATCCGCTGATGGTGGCAAGCGGTCCGGCCGTTTGCACGCCGGCCGCGCACATCGCGACGGCGGTGCCATGCCCATCGTGGTCGCGCGCGGAAGTGTCGGGATCGGGATTGTCGAGAAGATCGGGATACGCGCGCGCCACGATCACCTTGTTATTCGTGAACTGGACATCGGAATCGGTGTTGACCAGTGGAAAGCCGGCGGGCATCGGCAAAGTGGGATCCTGAAATCCGGGATGAGTGATGTCGATCCCGGAATCGACGATACCGATCTTGATTCCCAATCCAGCACGGTCGCTGCCCACTTGGGACCACGCTTGCGGCAGCTTGTGGATCACCGCCGCGCGGTCGAGCAGATGGCGCATTCGGTAAACCTTGTGAACGCGCAGCACGCCGGGGATGTTTGCCAGACGAACCGCCTTCGCGTCCGGGATGCGCACGAACAGCGCGTTCACCAGGGTGTCGACGCTGCCGAGAACCATGCCGCCCTCGACGCTTTCAATGCGATCGCGGACGGACGCTTGTTCGCGGCGAATGCGCTCGCGATGAGTTTGCGCTTCCGCGGTGTGCAACGATCCTTTCCCGCCGGACGATTGAAGCACATGGGTGGCGACGGGCTCCGTCGAAAGCTCGACGATGTAACGATTGGGAACGACCGCCGCGGCGGCCGTCAACGGTAGAATGAAAAGTAATCGTAAGAAAGACAAGGGGCCTCAGTTCACAATTAGATTCGAAGTCTTCGAGTCGATTCCGTTCGTTGTAATCACGATGGGTTGAGCGCCGGTGGGCGCGTCGGAAGGCACAATCACATTGATCTGATACAAGCCTACGAAACCGGGCGCCAATCCACTGAATAAGACTTGCGCGGGCCGTCCGGCAATGGTTACTGAAGGAGTAACCCTGGTGGAGGCTAAAGGTTGTGCGGGCGGCGTGGGACTCGGTTCGCCGCTGGCAGGCTGGTTGTCGACTGGACCAAGTCCATTGGCGTAAATCGAGACGGGCTGGCCGCGCTGCGCGGAACCAGCCGCCACGAACGCGGGCGCGTAAGCGGCGAGCGGAAGCGTGTATTGCGCGCTCGAAACACCATTGTTCGTCACCGTTAACAAGGTGGACGTTTGGCCCTGCAATTCCCAAGGAATCTGCACGTTAATTTGAGAAGCGCTCACGTACGAAACACGACCGGGTACGCCTATTCCCGCGGAAGGCACGTTAAAGCCGACGCTCACCCCAACCAGGGATATAGGCAGATAGGTTGTCACAAATGAGCGCGTGGTGGGGCTTAAATTCGCGCCATAAATCGTGATGTACGACCCAGGCGCCAGCGCCCGGCCCGGGTCCGAATCGCCCGCGCCGACAACGCCGTTGGCCGGGATTGCCGGTTGCAGCAGCGCGGTAACGTCGAATTCCTGCGTGAGTCCGCCAGCGTCGGCCGCAAAAAACTGGTCGCCCGCTTGCGGCCCGAGGGCGATCAGAGCTGCCGCATTCCCGTCCACGTCCGTGTTGGCGTCGGCTTGGGTGATGCTGCCCCCTCCCGAAACCACTCTAAAACGCACGGGAATGTTCGGGACAGGCACGCCGAACCTATCGATCAGCCGAAAACCGATGTTGCCGCTTACCATCGGCAGCTCGAAAATGTTTTGTGGCACGCCATCTCCCGCAAGATACAGATAAGGCACATGCAAATTCGCGCCATTCCCGGAGATGTTGATCTGCCCTTCGTAGGACCCGGCATTCGGACGGTTGCCATCGAGCCGCACCATGACGGTTCCACTTTGTCCCGGATTCAGGGAAAGGCTCCCCGGCGAGACACCCACTCGCGCGTTGTTATCGGTATCCCGCGGCGCCACCGATACGGTGAAAATGGCGGCGTTGGCGCCAGTGTTCGTCACGTTCAATGTTCGATTGATCGGAAGTGTCCCGGCCGCTGTCGAAACCGCGCCGAACGAGACCGTCGCGGGATCGACCGTTACGGATGCCGCCACGGCGCCGGCGGCGTTCAATTTGCCGGCGCCCACGGAGGTCACGCGCGCCAATCCGGAATCGTCGTTGATGTTATTGGTCGCCGTGTTCACGACGGCGGATTTCAACTGCGCGGGACCATAGCCGGGATGCGCCTGTTTGACGAGCGCGGCCGCGCCGGCCACAAGCGGGACCGCGAAGCTGGTTCCGGTTACCGATGTGTAGCCGGTGGGGTCGTAAAGACTGCTGTTCGGATCGTACGTCTGCGTGGCGGTGTAAAGATCCGTTCCGACGGCGACGAGTTCGGGCTTGATCGAAAGCGCACCGATGGCCGGACCGCGCGAAGAGAACTCCGCCACGGTATCGAACGGCGCGTCTTCGGCGTGGAGCGCCGGATCGAGCGTCGCGGTCGTATTCGAATTTGATTTCAGAAACGACTGGATCGCCACGCCCGCGGTATTTCCGACGGTGAACAATGGAATCGCGGTATCGCCGACCTGGGTCGCGACAAATGTCGTTTCCTCTCCCGCGGCAAGGTAGAGAAGCACCGCGACCGCGCCCGCCGCTTGCGCGTTGTTGACCTTCACGTCGAACGCGCAAGTGCCGCGCTCAATCAGAGCGATTGCGCCGTTGAGCGATCCGCTATTCAAAACCGAGCAGGCGAGCCCGTCATTTCCCAATTGCGAAACGTCGCGCAGCGGCGCGGTAAGCGGAGAACCGGGTTTCGGGCCTTCGCCTGTCATGGCGTCGATCTGCCGCAAATTCGACGGCACGGCGCCGCCGTTCAAGCCTACCGTCGAGTAAAAAATATGCGAGTTTGTGGATGCCCCTACAGTGATCGCGGACGGAGCCGTCCCCGGCGTGTCGATGGTTCCGAGCGTCGGGAAATTGAAGCCGTTGGCGCCGTCATCGCCCGCCGAAACGACAACCGTCATGCCCATATGAATGGCATTCTCGACGGCCTGCGCGCGAACGTCGCATGCATCGGCGGGAATGTAAGAGCGCGAAATGGTTGGCTTGGGGCAGAAGCTGCCATGCTCCAAGGGACCGTAGAGCGCGGCTGCTCCCGAGGCGATCGCGGCGATATCCATGCCATCGGCCAGCGCATCTTCGAGAGCCTCCACGATTACCCCGTCGCTGGTAAATTCATTCACGCCGGGCGATCCGTAGATTTTGTAGTTGCCCAGCCAGGCCTTTGGCGCGACTCCGGTGATGGTGGCGGCCGGCCCGGTGACGCGACCGCCCGCCGCGATCATCGCCATGGCCGTGCCGTGCCCGACGCGGTCGCGGGGAGTGTTATCGTCGGGTAACGCTAATTCCGACACGTAGCTGTGCGCTGCAATGACCTTGCTGTTCGTGAAACTCGGGTTGCCCCTTGGGAAGCCTGGTGGAACGGAGAGCGAGGAATCCTGAAATGCCGGATGGTTTTGATCGATTCCCGTGTCGATTATGGCAATCTTCACGCCCGCGCCGGCATTGCCCACGCCGCCGACCAAATTCCAAGCTCCCGGAACTTGTGTCAGGTCGAGAGCCCGATTGAGATGTCGGCGCAACGGAGGCAGGTAGGCGACGATCTTGACGCCGGGGATGTATTTCAAACCGCCGCCCGCGCCTTCCGGAACGCGCACGAACACCGCGTTGAGAAGTGTCTGAACGGAGCCCGTTACCTGGATATGTTGTCGCGAAAGCTCCTGGCGCAAGCTTTCCTGTTCCAGGGAAATTGCCTGGCGCTGTCCCACGACGCCAGCGGACTTGAGCTGGGTGCGATTTTGAACCCGCTCGGCTAAGGGAGGCTCGCTCAGGATGAGAGCGTAAGCGGCCGTCTTCGACCATGCGGCGACGGGCGCCAGGCAGATCACGCAGAAGATCGAAAGCCATTGAACCATACACTTATGATGGAGCATACGCCGCCCAAGTTTCCCACTTGATTTGCAATCCCCACCGCCATCGCCGAACTTTCCGACGAAGAGCGTGGCTCCCTGACCTCTTGGCTCATGGAACGCGACAATTACGAATGGGATCGAGAAATGACTGCGGATTTCTCGCCTGGAGGCAGCGCCTCCGCTAAATCAACCCGGACGCCGGCCTCGCGACAGAGGGCGACAGCCTCAACCAGATCCCGTTTGGCATCCGCGAGCCGATTCTCTCTCCGCGCCTGAAAAGCCCGTTGCAGCAGGTTTTCGCATGAATCCGGCATGCTCTAACTGCGCATTCTCAGCAACAGGTACATCCCCGCCAGTGAAAACAGCGCGTCCGGCGCCCACGCCGCCACCGCCGGGGGCAGTTGATTCACGTCGCCGATTTGCTCGAAGAGCTGGCCGACGCCCCAATAAGCCATCGCTATTCCGATACTTACGCCGATGCCCGCCATCGCCCCGCGATTACCCACTAAGAATCCGAACGGGATCGAGATCATCGCCATGATCAAAGCAAATAACGGCACTGAAAATTTCTTATAAAGCTGCACCCGCAATCGCACCGTATCGAAGCCGCTCTGTTGCAAATCTTTGATGTACCTTTGGAGCTGCAGATAATTCATCTGCTTATCCTGCTTGACTTCTTTCAGAAAATAATTCGGAGACTCATTGAGTTCGGGAAATGTCGTGACCTGATAATATTTCACGTTGGTCTCAGACACGCCCTTGACGTCGCGCGACCAACCGTTCTGAAAAACCCACGTATGCAAAGCCGGCTGCCATTGCGCGCGCTCAGCCGCAATTTCACGCTTTAACGCAAACGAAACCGGCTCAATTTCGTAAACATTCACGCCGGCCATTACATTTTCCACGGTGTCGAAATATTTATAGTAGTAAATGCGGTTATGGCCGCTGCCGAAAATCCACTTGCGGTCGGGGCGCAGATACGTCTGGACGGGACGATTTAGAATCTCGTTCCGGATCGCATCTTGTTTTAGATTGGCCTCGGGAATGTAGTAATGATCGAACGCAAACAGCCCCGCGCTTAAGACCCCGCTAAACAACAGAACCGGCAGGCCCAGCCTTCGCACGCTTACCCCGCACGCCTTGAATGCCGTCACTTCGTTGTGCTTGGTCAACACGCTGAAAGTAACCAGAACGGCCATCAACACGCTTATGGGAAGCGTGTCGTAAATCAACTTGGGAGTCAGAAAAGCCAGATATGTGAATACCCGCGCCATCGGGATCTTGTTTCTCACGATATGGCTAAGCAGTTCGAAAAAGTTATACACCTCCGCCATCAATACGAAGCTCGATAGCAGCAGCACGAAGTAGAACAGGAAATTGGTCAGGATGTAAGTGTCGACAATCTGAATCAGCAAAAAGCGAATCCCAGGCCTGACGCGTTCTCCGGCGGGACGGCGCGAGGGGGCGACGAACAGCCGCTTTATCCGCCGCGCCAGGAATGAAATCGCCGCTCCGACCGCGCCGAGAACGTCGCGGCCGCCGGGGCGTTCCAGTCCAGCCAGCAAAATAATTCCGGCGATTCCGAAGCCCGCGTTCGGAAGCCACGCGGCCAATTCAACGGGCACCAAACGGCGTTGCGCAAGCCCGCTCAAGCTGATGAATGACATGTAATAGCAGAAAAAAGCCAAAAATATCGCCCACACATACCCCGCCGACTTACCGCCCTTGCGCGACGACACGCCCAGCGGAATTCCCACCAGGCCCAGGAACATGCAGGCCAGCGGCAGCGCCAGGCGGCTGTTCAGCTCGATTCGGGCTTCCACGCTTTCGTCCGATTGCCGGGGCGCAGTTCGCGTGAATCGCCACAACTCCGGCGTTCCCATTTCCGTGAACACATGCGCGGGCTTTTTTTCGGAGGGAGCGGACGCCTCGAGGATCTGTTCCCCTCGCGGAAACACGGCGTGGCGGCCAACCGCGTTCTTCGCGACTTCATGCGTGCTCACGTCCCGCAGCGACAGTTGGATGCGGTTGTTCTTCACGTCGGGCACCGCGATGGCCTCGCGCGCAATCGTGATCATCGGCCCTTCGCCCTGCTCTTTCAGGCCGCTGTTGCGCTGATCGGGCGGGGTGAGATCCGCCACGAATACGTTCTTCCAAATCACGAGAGGGCCGGGAATCACGTCCTCTACATAAAGAATTTTGTTAGGAAACTGCTCGTCGAAGACGCGCGGCTGCACCTCCGCGGTCAACTGCTCGGCCGCGATCCGGTTCAGAATCTTGAATGTGCCGCGGATGGCCATGGGCGTCAGCCACAACGAGGCCGCGCCGGCCAGAAGCGTCGCGATGAACGCGAAGAGCAGCACCGGCGGCGCGACGATCCGGCTCGATACTCCGGCGGCCCGCATCGCCGTAATTTCGCCATCCGTCGCCATGCGCCCCAAACCGATCAAAATACCCACCAGCACGCCGAACGGGATGGTCAGCGGGAGCACGCGCGGCAGCGCCAAAAGAAAAAGACGGAGAACCGTGGAGGGGTCGGTGGAGCTGCGAGCCAGGATCTCGAATAATTCCTTTCCGCGGCCTTGCAGGAAAACGACAAACGTCGCCAGCAGCGTTCCCAGCACCGCGCTCGAAATGATTTCCCGGAAAACGTAACGGCTGAGAATCTTCATCGCCGCGTGGCGTCGGTCAGCAGCTTGGGAGAAAGCACCGGTGGAGGAACCACGGGCAGCTTGGGCTGCTCGTCTTCCATCTTAAGGAGTTCCAGATCGTCGACCAGAATGGAGGGCGCGATCACGGTCGTTTCCGCCATCGAAGAGCCGGCTCCCATCCGCGCAAACGGGTATCCGTTTTCCAGAAAATCGAAGATGTTGCTATCGTCTCCGGCGGCCAGAATATCTTTTAAGGAACGGGCGTTGAACCCGCGAAAGCGCAAGCCCCTTACCAATTCCTCCCGGCCATCGGGATAGACCCGATACACCAGCACGGGAAGACTTACCGGCCGGGCGCCGCCCGATTGTCCCGCTCCGCTGAGGATGCGGCGGAGCTCTTCAGTCGATGCGGAGGACGGAAAATCCATCTTGCGGACCAGCATCCCGTACGGTTTATTCCGCTGCTGGCAGACGTCCATTAATTTCTTTTTCATCTGCGCGACCGGCATCGCTTCGGTCGAGCGCACGAAGAGCGTGCTGGCCGCGGCCATGTTCGCGCCGAAACTCCCAGGCAGGCGGGCGCGGCCATTCGATGCGCCAAACCCGCGCATGGGCTGCCGCGTCAGAAGAAAATTCTTGAGCACGCCCTTTTCGACAATGTTGAGCGGCTTGGGCTTTATGCCTTCGTCGTCTATTAGGTAATGCCCGAATAGCGGATGCCCGTGCCACTCGGCCTGCGTCGGATCGTCGACGATGTCGAAAGTCTCCGGCAAAACCCGCGCGCCTTGGCGGCCCTCCAATTCGCTGACCGGGATCGATGCCGGATAGCCTGGTTCAAGCACCGGCTTGCGCGTAAGCGCCAGGTTCTCGCCGATCAATTCGGCGAAGACCTGGGCGGCGGCAGTGCCTTCAAACAGAACCGGGCCGGTCCACGTTTCCCCCGCCGGCGCTTCCGCGAGCGCCGTTACATTCTCAGCCACGGCGCGTGCCTCGCGCTGCATCTCCACTTCCGATTCCAGGCGATCGATATCGTGCGTTTGGAACACCGCCGCGTCGCGCACCGACATTCCGTCGGCCGCTTGCGCGAGAGCCTTAACCCGAACCAGACCCAACACCGAAGGCGTGCGCACCTCCCCGCCTTCCGAATTCACATAGTAGTGAGCCTGATCCATCGCCGTAAATTCGACCGAAGAATTCTTGATCTTGGGGTAACTCACGAAAACGCCGGAGAGTTCCCGCGTGCGCGCGATCCACGGCTCGAAAGCGAAAGGCGCGCCATGAACAGCTTCGATCTCGCGCGAGCTCTCCGCCTTGCTGAAATCCGGAATCCGGTCGATTACGGAAATGCTCTTTAGCGCGGCGCGCTTGCGCGAAATCGCCTGAAGCGCCGATTTATAATTCTGATCCGTCGCGAGCCAAAGATAACGGCGCAGCACCGGATAACTGGCATCGAGCGGAAATCGTTCGATGTCGTAGCGGCTGCCGAAATTATAGCCGCTGCCCACGTAATTAGTGTTGTCGAAAGCGTAGTCGCCGACCCGCAAATGAATTTGTGGAACCCGAAACCGGCTCTGCTGCGAGGAAATCAGGCCTCCGAGCGTCGCCATCGCGGAATACGAGCGGCCATCGTCGATCGTGTACTCGATGTAGTAGGGGTTCTCGAGGCCGGGCACTCTCAATGTCATGGAGCGTTTCAGCTCATCGCGCATGGCCCGAAGCATCGCGTCGTCTTGCGCCCGGAGAATCGGCGCGAACGCCATCAGAACCAGAAACCAGAGGCGCTTCAACGGCCCACTCCGGAATCGCTCGAAACTGCCGTTATGTCGACGGGAGATGGAAGCAGCGGCGGGCGGTCCTGCGATTTATCCTTCTTTTCGATTTCGATTTCCGAAACTAAAATCGCCGGCGCGACCGCCGAAACCGGGACATTGCCGGACTCCGCGCCGCAATAGCCGTTGAACACTTCGAGGCGGTTCGACGTTTCCAGAATCTTGCCGAAACTGGCAAGCGGCGTTCCGACAATATCGGCTCCGCGAATTAGTTCGTCGGGGCGGCCGTCGGCGTAAACGCGATAGACGATCACCGGGATCACTTTGAACGCTTGCAGGCCCGAGCGGCCCGTGGTCGTGTAGCCTCCAACGATGTCCTGAAAATACAGGCCGTACGGCCTGCCTTGCTTGCCGACTTCCTCGATCAACATTTCCCGCAGCCGCGCATCCGAAACCGCGCGAGAGCTTTCGACCAACAGGTTCGACTGACGCGAAACCACTTCCAGGCCGGGCTGCCGGCGTCCGTGGCCGTTCGATTGGTTGAAGCCTTCGATGGGCGATCGGGACATCAGAAAAGACCGGAGGATACCCTTGTCTACCACGCGAACGGCGCGCCCGGGGACGCCTTCGTCGTCGAACGTGTACCAGCCGTTGAGATCCTGGCCCGCCGCCTGGCGGCGCGTGGGATCCATCACCACGGAAAGAAATTCGGGCAGCACTTTTTCCCCAACGCTATGCGTGAATGTCTGGCCTTCCGCCTCGTCTTTCTGCCGGTGGCCCTCGATCCGGTGGCCGAAAATTTCATGAAAGAACACGCCGGACGCACGGCCGGAGAAGATCGCGGGGCCGACAAAAGGCTCAGCCACGGGAGCCGCGAGCAGTCCGTTGATGTGCCCTGCAACGCGATCGATGGCGGCGAGCAGTACCTCGTCTTTAGGAAGCGCCCCTGGATCGAGCGCCTCGAACGTCTCGCCGTCGCTCAGTTCCATTCCGTCCGGCGCTTTCGCTTGAGCGGAAATCACCAGGCGGGCGTAGCCGCGGCCGTGTTGCAAGCGGCTGCCCTCGGTATTCACGAAATAGCGCGTATCCTCCTGCATCAGAACGTACACGCCCGATGTGAGCACGGCGGGGTATTTCGCAAACGCAAGCGAGAGCCGGCGTGTGCGCTCGGTCCATTGGTCCACGGGAAACTTCACTTCCTTCATCGGTTCGATCTGCCGCGAAGGAGCTTCTTGCGAAAAATCGTTGGAAGCATCGCGGTCGGCAACCTTAACCTGTTGATTGGTGGCGATCTTGATAAGTCTCTCCGCGGCCGCGCGGTAAGTACGGTCGGTCTCCAGCCACACGCGGTGCTTGATCGCGTTGGGATTGTCGTCGATCGTGATTTGCGCGCCCGAGGTGAACTGCGTCCGCTCCCCGCGAACCCGATGATAATTGTCCAGCTTCGGGCTCCCCACGCGCACCGAAACGTCGAGGAAGCGGTTGCGTGTTCGCGTGCTCGCATTGACGGCCCCGAGCGTCGCGCCAAGCATGTGAAAGTTTTGCTCGGTAACTTCGTACGAGATAAAGTAAGGCGCTGGATCGGACTTGGCTTTCAGTACCTCGAAATTGCGGTGCAACTCTTCGGAAAGCGTATTCAGCATTACGTCGGGTGCCGCGGCCCGAACCTCGTGCAAGGAGACGTAGACCACAACCAGATAGACCACAACCAGGGGGATGCGCTTCACGATGCAATTGTAGCGCGGGGACTTTCTTGTCCTTTGGCTGGATTGTGATCGTGATAGTATCTGTTTCTAAGCAATGGTTCGCCGGACATTTTTAAAAGGTCTCCCCGCTGGGCCCGCGTTGCTCGCGGCCGCAACCGCCGACGGCTTCACGCCAGTGTTCGATGGCAAAAGCTTGCGGGGCTGGACCGTCGAAGGCGGCCCGGAGTCGGCTTTCTACGTGCAGGATGGCGCGATCGTCGTGCATGAGAGCGCCGGTTTTCCAGCATGGCTGCGGTCCGCCGCGCAGTACGAAAACTTCGATTTCCGCGGCGAATTTTTCATCAAAGGCTGGATGGATTCGGGAGTCTACTGGCACGCGCCCGAGCACGGACGCCCCGCATGGGTTGGCTTGGAAATGAAGATCTTCCATCAACAAGAAGATCGGCCCGCGTCCAACTCTATGGGGTCGATTTTCCCGCTCATCGCGCCATCGAAGGTGAACGTCCGCAACAAAGGGGAGTGGAACGATTTCCGGATCGTGATGGATTGGCCTTCATTACGCGTCTGGACCAACGGAGAAATCGTCCAGGATCTCCATCTCGATACCG
>JBPCKZ010000082.1:0-14149 GCA_051003795.1 Bryobacteraceae bacterium
CATCGACCGGTATTGGCGCGCCCGCACGGTGCGCCGGGTAAATCGCCTGCTTCAGACACCCGGAACGAGAGTCCTCGATCTGTGCTGCGGAACCGGTGACCTGCTGATCGCCATGCAAGAGCGGAGATCCGCGACCGTGCTGGGCAGCGATTTTTGCCATCCAATGCTGACGGCGGCACGGGCGAAGGTTGCCGCGCGGCGCCTGCCCGTGAAACTCTTCGAAGCCGATGCCCTGCATCTGCCGCTCGCCGACGGCTCGCTGGATTTGGTTACCATCGCGTTCGGATTCCGCAATCTCGCCAATTACGAGCATGGATTGAGGGAACTGCGGCGGGTCCTGCGTCCCGGCGCAATGGCCGCGATCCTGGAATTCTCCCAACCGCCGAATCGCGCGTTCGCGGCATTTTACCGGCTATATTCCCGGCACGTTCTTCCGCTTATTGGCGGCGCGCTTTCCGGCTCGCGCGATGCGTATATTTACTTGCCGGAGTCCGTTCGGAAATTCCCTGCCGCGGAAGAACTGGCCCGGCAAATGACGGAAGCGGGTTTTGACGATGTAAGCTTTGAGCGCATGACCGGCGGCATTGTGGCGCTACATGTCGGCTCGGTAGTCTGATGCTCTATCGCGGGGCGTTCGGGTCGAGTATCTCGCCCCAAATCACCTGATATGCCTCGAGTTCGTTATCGAGATTTCTGCCCGCCCTCATGAACACGCGCGTGTTCGGCTTCAAAACACCCGGCTCGACTTGAAAGCCGCCTTCCAGATAACTGGTATCCTTGCGCCGGTAAATAATCTTCTCTCCGTCGAATCGCGTGCGCAGAACTAAATGTTCGTCCGTGAGGCTCGCCACGATTCCGGAAAACGTGAGATCGCCGCGAGGAGCGATAAACTCGACCGGACTATGCCGCATCCGATACATGCCCCCCTGCACGGGCGGCCGCGGGCGCGGCGTCTGGTCGATAACCTGAACCATGCGCGCATAACGGACCGGCGTGGCGTCCCGATCGCACACCACCTCCACAATGTCCCCTTGCTCCAGGAAGGTCCCTTGGATACGCTCCTTCCGCTTCTCGATCCAGGTTTTCGAATCGAAGCCAAAACGGTACACCACGGCGCCGGATCGAATGGTGAATTGATTCAAAGACGATCCGCCGGGGGCCTCCAACAGAATCCCGCGCACAAAACCGGTGGGAACAGGCGTCTGCGCAAGGAGCGCGGAGGCGATGAGAAAAGCCACTGGTAAGCGCACGAGCGTCTCGCTTTTTGACAATAACACGAGGCTCCGGGATCGACTGCGCGGATTGGCTGCTACGATAGAAAATCCAGCCATTCTCATGGGTTTGCGTTTACATAATACGCTCAGTCTGCAAGTAGAGCCGTTCGTTCCGGAGCGAGACGGCGTGGTGCGCATGTACACCTGCGGGCCCACGGTTTACGATTTCGCGCACATCGGGAATTTCCGGAGCTTCGTGTTTTACGACATCCTGCGGCGATGGCTGCGCGCGAGCGGCTATCGCCTCGACCACGTCATGAACATCACCGACGTGGACGACAAGATTATTCGTAACGCGGTGGCGCAAAAGAAATCCCTGGCGGATTACACGGCCGTTTACACGCAGGCTTTTCTGGACGATTCGAAGAAGTTGCGGCTCGAAGTGCCCGAACGCCTCGCGAGGGCGACCGAACACATTCCGGAAATGGCGCGGGCAATCGAAGAATTGACCGTTAAAGGCCACACTTACGAAAGCGACGGGTCGGTCTATTTCCGCATCGGCACGTTCCCCGAGTACGGCAAATTGTCGCATAACGATTTCAGCGGCAACCGGCCCGGCGCGCGCGTGGACGTCGATAACTACGACAAAGACGACGCGCGCGATTTCGTGCTCTGGAAAGCGCCCAAGGACGGCGAGCCGTTTTGGGAAACCGAAATCGGTCCGGGCCGGCCGGGTTGGCATATCGAATGTTCCGTCATGGCGATCGAGTACCTCGGGAAGACGCTCGACATTCATGCGGGAGGCGTGGACCTCACCTTTCCCCATCATGAAAACGAGATCGCGCAATCGGAATCGCTGACGGGCAAGCCCTTCGCGCGCTTTTGGCTGCATTCGGAATTCTTGCTGGTCGATGGCCAGAAGATGTCGAAATCGCTCGGGAATTTCCATACACTGCGGCAGATTCTGGAGCGCGGGCATCCGCCGGAGACGGTGCGGTATCTACTCGCCTCGGTGCCGTATCGCAAGAGTCTGAATTTCACGTTCGAGGGATTGAAGTCCGCCGCCACCGCGGTGGAGCGGCTTCGGAATTACAAATTGCGACTCGATACGGACCGCTTCGAGCCGGGCTCAAATGCCCGGCTCCTGGAAAGAACGGAACGGGCGGAAGCCGATTTCCGCGCGGCGCTCGACGACGACCTGAACACGGCCGAGGCGCTGGCGGCAGCCTTTGAGTATATCCGCGATACCAACACCGCCATGGACGCCGGCGAGTTTCTCGCCGGCAACGCGGCTCCGGCGCAGGCATTTCTGGAGCATTTCGATGCCGTCTTCGATGTACTAAAAGGCGAGCAGGCGGATGACTCGATTTCAGACGACCGCATCAATGCGCTGGTCGCCGAGCGGACGCAATCGAAGAAGGCTCGCAATTTCGCGCGCGCCGACGAGATTCGCGAGGAGTTGACGCGGCAAGGTATCGTCATCGAAGACACCAAGGATGGCGTCCGGTGGAAAAGAAAATGAAAATGAACACGGCCGCGGTGCACGCGGGAGAACGTAAACACACGGGATCTTTCGTTCCCGTTACTACTCCGATCCATACGGCATCGAGTTATATCTACGACAAGATGGAGGACCTTGATCGCGTCTTCGGGGGCGAGATGCCGGGGCCGGCATATTCGCGATACGGAAATCCGACGAATGACGCGCTGGAAGAATTGACGGCGACGCTCGAATCGGGCGCCGGCGCGCTCGCGTGTTGCTCCGGCATGATGGCTATCCAGATGGCAATAACTGCCGCGCTGACCGACCGTCGCAAATCCATCGTCGCGGCGAGCGCGTTATATGGCGCGAGCGTCGGGATGCTGATGAACGTGTTCGCGCCGCTAGGCGTCGAAGTTCATTTCGCCGACTTCTGCGATCTCGACACCTTCGAGCGCGCAGTTGCGGAGCACAAGCCGGGATGCCTGTTGATGGAGACGATCTCGAACCCCTTGCTGCGCGTCCCGCGGCTCGACGAGGTCGCCGCGATTGCGAAACAAACGGGCGCGGCGCTAGTCGTCGACAACACGTTCGCGACTCCGCTCTTGATTCGTCCGCTCGAGCTGGGCGCGAATTTCGTGGTGCATAGCTTGACGAAGTACCTGGCGGGCCACGGCGACGTGCTGGGCGGAATCGTCATTTCGGATTCGGAAAATCTGGACAACTTGCGCGCTCTCTCGCGAACCATCGGCCCGGTGCTTGGATCTTTCGAGAGTTATCTCGCGATGCGCGGAATCAAGACGTTCCCCTTGCGGATGGAGCGCCAGTGCGCGAACGCGTGCCGGGTGGCCTCATGGCTTGCGACGCATCCTAAAATCGAGCGGGTGTATTATCCCGCCGATCCGGCGCATCCCGACGCCCCCGCCATCCAACACCTTTTCCCCGAAAATCTTTCGGGCGCAATGGTGAGCTTCGAGCTGAAGAACGCCGGGCGCGAGGAAGTGTTCCGTTTCATGGACGCCCTGCGAGTCGTAGTGCCGGCCACGTCGCTCGGAGATGTTCACAGCATGATGCTCTATCCGGTAATGAGCTCGCATCGCGAAATCTCTCCGAAGCATCGGGAGCGGATGGGCATTCGCGAGAATCTGGTGCGATTGTCTGTCGGAATCGAAGCCGTGGAAGACATTATCGCGGATCTTGAGCAGGCGATGGGCGCGGCTCCCAGCCTCTAAACTCGCGGATCCGTCGCATGTTCCAGTCAAAAGTAAATTTTCAGCCCAAGCTGCACATTTCTTGGCGTTACCCCCGGCGCGAGTCCGCTTACTACGCCATAGCTCGGACTGGTCAAATCCGTGTTCGCCCTCCCAAACTGCGGCGTATTGGAAACGTTGAACGACTCAGCCCGGAATTGCGCCTTGATGTGCTCGTGGAATACAAAATTTTTCATGAGCGCCACGTCTGCGGTGTGGGTCGGTTCAAAGCGGAGATTTGGTATCCAGCGCGGGACTAGGCCAATTGTGAAAGGCGCCGGCTGCACGAGCGCTGCCGTGTTGAACCATCGATCCACGTTCCGGTTCGGAATATCGAGTTGCTTCAGCCCCGGGGAGTTTGGCCGGACCAGAGGGAAACCGTAATTGCTGAGCGTGTTTGCGGCCGTTGCCTGTAAAGGCAACCCGCTCGCAAACCGCGTGATCGCCGAAACCTGCCAGCCGCCCAGGACAGCATTCGCGACCGCCGGGAGCGACCCGCCGAAGCGCTTTCCCTTGCCGACCGGCAATTCGTAGATTACGGCCGTAACGAAGCTGTGGGGGACGTCGTGCCCGCTAATCGAGCGGTCCAGTTTATCGTTGTAATAATCCCGGTAATTGTCGCTGATTTCCCAGGATTGCGTTTCCGAGGCGTTGTCGATAGCTTTTGAGAACTGATAGCTCGACATGACGCTCAGCCCCGCCGAGAATCGCTTCGTGATCTTCACGATAGCCGCGTTAAAACTCGAGGTGGCGCCGGGCGTGTCGCCGGAGATGTTCACCGCGGTGAACTGCGGGTATGGCCTCAACAGCCGGTTTCGCGGAATTGTCGCCCCGCCCAGAATACTGTTGCTTGGCAATACCCCATAGAACGGATTGGGTACTTGATCGTCGAGCGCCGAGCCGAGGCTTAGATACTGGTCGGGCAACTGATCGGCGTTGCGGGAATAGCCGTAAAGCAGCTTGCGGCCCTGGTTTCCCGCATACCCCAGCTCGAGGACAGCACCTTGAGAGAGCTCCCATTGTAAGTCCAAGCTGTAATTCTGAACATAACCGCTCGGATGACTTCTCTGAAATGCGCTAATGCTCTGTCCCGCCAAAGTGGCCAACCCTTGCGAGCGTCCAACCGGCTGGCTCAATCCCTGGGGAAACGGGTTGCTCAACAGGGATGCCGGATGGATACCATCGCCCCCCGTGCTGCCGACCCAGGCCGTGCTGGTTGAGAATCCGCCTGAAGATACGGTGCCGCCCCCGGCGGTTTGCAAATAGAAAATGCCGTAACCGGTTCGCAGAACGATCTTGTCGGTGAGCTTGTAGGCGATGCCGACGCGCGGCGCGAGCTCTTTCGGATCGGTATCCCATTGTCCCCGATCGGACGGCGTCACGAAGCGCAGGCCGCCTTTGAACGGGAGACCGGTGGCTGCGGCGAGCGGGCTGGGCGCGTTGAAATCGAAATAGTTGACGCGGTCGTAACGTTCGGTGCGGCCTCGCTGCAACTCGTAACGCACGCCGTAGTTGACGGTGAGCTTTTGGCCTACGCGCCAGGCATCCTGTAAGTAACCGCCATAGTACATCTGCGTCATGGCCGGCAGGGTCACGTTGGGGATCGTCCCGCTGTTACCCGTTCCCAGTAGCAGCGAAGCGATGGTATTACCCGAATTGCTTGCGTTGATTTGGGCCACCGGACCCGACGTAAATCCTCGAGTGAAGTTAAAGCTCCCGGAATTAACGTCCGTATCGTTCATCTGCTGGGCCTCCGCCGTAAAGCCGAACCGGATGCTATGGACGCCTTTTTCCTTTGTGACATTGACCTGTATATTGTTGGAGATTCGCGCATAACTGAGGAAGCGCTGGTTACTGATCTGCGCGTAATCGCTATTGCTGTTGCCGAAGGTGAATTGCGGAATCGTCTGGGCCTGCAACTGGCTCACAAGCGAGGGCGAGAAGCCGATCGCGGTTCCATTGAGCCCCTTGCTGGGCGAATCCTGCTCCTCGCGCCAGCGCCCGTGCCCCACTAGCAGATTGACGACCCAGGTTGGATTGGGTACGAACGTATTGCCGATCACGACCTGATGCCGGGGATTGGCATCGCTGTTGTTGCTGTCCGCTCCGTTACCGAAGAACACCGGCGCGATTCCTTTCTCCCAGGCCTTCGAAACACGAACGAAAAACGTATGTTTTTCGCTATGGGCCCAATCGATCCGCGCATCGAAACGGTCGTTGATCGCAACCGATTTCCCGGAACCGAAGAAGTTGCGCGTGTTGGTGAACGGATCGCCCGCGGTATTCGGATGCGGAAATAGATTCGCGACTTTCTGTCCGACGGGGTCGATCAGATTAGCTGGAATTTTGTTCCCCGGGAACGGGTCGCGCAGGTATTGCCCCGGATGCGCCGGATCCGGCCGCGTCGTGAACGGATTGTAGATTACCGAAAGAGACCCGTCCTTATTGAAACTTTGCGAGAAATCTCCGGCTCGCTCGAGATCGGTCGGCACATTCGGATTCGTGGTCGAGGGAGTTCCTTGCCGCAAGCCTTCGTACCCTCCAAAGAAGTAAATCTTCTTGCTCTTCCAGATTGGCCCGCCGAAGTTTCCGCCAAACTGGTTGCGCTGAAAAGTTATTTTTGGCTTGCCCACGCGGTTGTTGAAGAAGTTGTTGGCGTCCAAATGATCGTTGCGCAAAAACTCGAATCCAGTTCCGTGGAAGTCGTTTGCGCCGCCCTTGGTTACCATGCTCACCACGCCGCCTCCCGACTTACCGAACTGCGCCTCATAGTTGTTGCGCATGACTTGGACTTCCTGAACCGAATCCACGCTGGGCGAGATAATGAGGCCGCTCCAATCTCCCGCTGTCGACGAGACGCCGTCCAGCAGAATCGCCGCGCTCTCATCTCTGCCGCCATTCATTGCGAAGCGGTTGTGATTCTGGTCCTGCGTGGCGGTCGACACTCCCGTAGTGACGGCGACCACGCCCGCTGTCGCGTGAACCAGAACAAACGGATTTCTCGCGTTCACCGGAAGATCCAGCACCTCTCTGGAATCAAGCGTGACGGATTGGTTAGCGGTCTGCGTATCGAGTTGGACAACGCTGGCCGCTACTTCCACCTTCTGGCTCATCTCGCCGATTTCCAGCGCCACATCCACCTCGCCGGACTGATTGGCGACCAGTTCGATACGGCGGCTCACGAAAGTCTTGAAACCGGTCGCTTCGGTTGTGAGTTCGTAAGCGCCGGGCGGGATCTGCGAGAACGTGAAACGGCCGTTCTCTGCGGTCTTGGTCTCGCGGTTGTCGTTTGTGGCGGTGTTCCGAATTCTGACGTTGGCATTGGGAATCGCGGAGCCTTTCGGATCCGTGACGACGCCCGTCAGATTCGCTGTGAACACTTGTGAAAAACAGAGCGATGCGAAAACCGACAGCAGCAAGACTTGCGCAAAGCGTTTCATAAAAGTCATTCCTTTTTGGCCAGCCAGTCCGATTTGGGCCAAATGTATCACAGTTCCGCCCGCGCGGCGCGTCGGGAGCGCCGAAGGGCAAAAATGCAAAAGAGTTTTGTAAACCTACGGATACAATTCGATGAATTATCCGTTTCGAACTCTTTAAACGAGGGCTGCCCCGATACACTGAGGGGCGGCACTCATGCGGAACTCACTCGTCTGTCTCGGGCTTATCTTGTCTTCGACGCCGCTCGACGCGGCTCCTGTTTTCACTCAAGTCGGCGTTGTGAACGCGGCAAGCTACGCCGCGGGGCCGCTGAGCGCGGGGAGTCTCGCGACCATCTTCGGCACCGGCTTTTCCGCATCCACGGCGGCTGCCTCGTCTCTCCCGCTACCCACAATGCTTGCAGGCGTGACGGTAAAGCTCAACGGCGCCGCGGTTCCACTGTTGTTCGTCTCCGCGAACCAGATCAACTTTCAGGTTCCCTGGGAGCTCGCCGGCTCCGCGCAGGCCGGCGTAACTGTCGGGAACGGTGCCGGTGCTAGTTCCGGCGTTAGTTCCGATTCCAGCGCCGAAGTCTCCGTGAGTCTGGCCGCGGTAGCGCCCGCGATCTTCACTTCCGATGGCAAACAGGCCGTCGCCTACATCGCCGCCTTGAATCGGCCACGCTCGCGCGCGGGCCGCCCCGGCGAGTATCTGCGGGTCTACGCCACCGGCCTCGGAAATGTCGCGAATCCGCCGGGCACGGGCAATCCTCCGGACGGAAGCCTCTTCGTAACTCCCATCATGTCGGAAACGACGGCGGTCGTCACGGCAACCGTGGGCGGGGTAGCAGCCACCGTATCGTTTGCGGGCCTCGCTCCGCAGGGCATCAACCCGGCCTACGTGGGAATCTACGAAGTGGACGTGCGGATTCCCTCGGGCACGCTTTCGGGGCCGGCCATCCCGATCGTGATTTCCGTGAATGGCGCCGCTTCCAACACGGCAATGATTGCGATCGACTCCAATCCCGCGCCGTTGATTGCGCGTTGGCTGCAGCTTGGGCCTTCGGGCGCGATGGCACGAGCCATTACCACCAGGGACGCCTGCCCATTCGTCGGCGTCGATGGCCAGCCGGTTCAGATGCAGACCCGCTCGCGGCCGGACCTGCCCTTTTACCCCGTGACGAGTTGCGAATTGGCCATTCCCGCAACAGCTTCTTCCGCGATGCTTGAGCAAGTTCCGCTTCCTTTGCCCAAGAAGGGCGAATATACGAAGATCACGGTGATTGGCGACACTGGATGCCGCCTCGATACGTCCGGCGCGACTCCCGTCTACCAGGCCTGCAACGATCCCGACCAATGGCCCGTGGCCAAGAACGCGGTTGGAGCCGCCGCCACTTCTCCCGATCTGATCGTTTTCACCGGCGATTATCACTACCGCGAAGCGCCATGCCCCGCGAACAACGCGGGGTGCGTGGGCAGTCCCTGGGGCTACAACTGGGACGTCTGGTACGCCGACCTCTTCAGCCAGGTTCAGCCCGCGTTCGATGCCGCGCCGGTGTTCTTTATCCGCGGCAATCATGAGCTTTGCGAACGCGCGGGCGATGGGTGGTTCCGGTATCTCGACCCCCGGCCCATGCCGGACGCTTGCGAGGAGTATACCGATCCGTTCGCCGTGACCGCCGGGTCGCTCCAGTTGATCCATGTCGATTCGGCGGTTGCCGACGACAACAACGCGCTGCCGGATCAGATCGACGCGTATAAACCGCAGTTCGAAAAAGTGCGCCGGCTAGCAACGGGCAACGCATGGCTTCTGACGCACCGTCCGCTTTGGACCATCCGTTCCGGTTCCTCCACCAACGTCGTGATGCAGAGCGCCAGCGGGAACAGCCTTCCCGACGGCATCCAAATGGTGTTGAGCGGCCACACGCACATCTTCCAGACGTACACGTTTCAGCCGGGTCGCGCCCCACAAATCGTAATTGGGAATGGCGGCGACGTACTGAACGCGGTCGTGCCCGCCGCCACTCTTTTGGGCCAGACGATCGGCGGCGCGCAGGTTACGCAGGCGGCTTCAAAAACTCACTTCGGATTTTCGACCGTGAATTCGACGAACGGCGGATGGATCGTTACGGATCGCGCGGTCGACGGAACTCCCGTGACTGCCTGCGTGGTCGCCAACAAAGCCGTAACATGCGATGTCGCAGCTGTTCATTCCGGCGTAGATAATAACGTGCTACGGTAAACTGTTTTTGGCCAATCTCCGCTCGGAGGAACAATTTGAAGCTGGGTTTCGCTTTAAGGGTGTTGGGTGCGGTCGCGTTTTCGGTGCTGGCGCCTGCGGCGCATATCGAACTCCATGCGATCTCCCGCGCGCCGATCGGGAACGTGGGTTCGGCGGTCTTGCTTAGTCCCGATGAAAGCGAACTATACATCGCGCAGGGGTATGCGAACACGGTGGCCGTTTTCAGCCCGAGGCTGAATCGCGTCCTGAAGACCATCGCTGTCGGCAATGGGCCAACGTCACTGGCGATCTCGGGCGACGGGAAGCGCCTCTTTGTGGGAGAAGGGTCCGGCCAACTGAGCGAGGTCGATACTGCAAGCGGAACGGTCGCTCCGCGCCACGCCGGGGGTCCGGTATTTGGTCTTGCGATCGGGGCCGATGGTGAAACCCTCTATTTGGCAATGTGCCGCTCCGGCCTTCGCAAATTGAATACTCGAACGGGTCAAGTGCAGACGCTTTATACGCAGTTCTGCCCGTGGGTGTCGCGTTGTCGCCCGATCAAAAGTCGCTTTGGGTGAATTTCCAGGGTGGCGGACCGGGCGGTTCATCGGGTCATGACGCGATCGCACAATTCGATACCGCAACCGGTAAACTGATCGGCGCGGTGACCGGACTCGCCAACGCCGGAGGTTCGATCGCGATTTCGCCGGATGGCAATGGGTCTGGGCGGATGGCGTGGATGCCTGTACCAGCCGCGCTTACGATCACGCGGGCTGCCCCGTGGTGCCGAGCGGGATTCTCCACGTGATCGATGCCGCGACGAAAAAAGTTATCCGTATCCTGCCAAAGGCCAGCTCTGAATTTGTCGTTTTTTCGCCGAATGCCGCGATGGCGCTTCTCACGGGCGAACACGTCCTGCTGCTCGATGCGCGCGACTTTCGTCCGCTGGCAACGTTTCCCGAGTATCTGAATGGAGCGGTCTTCTCTCACGATGGCCGGCGCATTTACCTGACCGGAGGCGCGGAGGCCGAATTGGTGGTACTGGAAATCCGGCATCTTCCATGAGGTCCCCGAAGCGCCTGCTGATTCTATATCACGGTAGCCGCCGTGCCCATCCTGGTCCTACTCGGTTTCCAGTACGAGTCCATTTCGCGGCAGCGGGTGGCAATCCGCGCCCTGACCGTTGCCAATCTTCGACTTATGGGAGAACGGCTGGCCGAAGAAGAAGAACGCGAGTATCTCGAGGACGCCGAGTACACTCTGCGCGATCTGCAGCTTCTATCCACTTCGAAGGCGGGCGATCCGACGCAGGAACGGATGAAGGCCTACTTTCAGGCGAAAAATGGACCGCCGAAATTTGGATTCAACGACGTCCTGCTGGTGAGAGCGGACCGGCTCGTGAGCCCGCCGTCCACCAGCGCACGCCGGGAAACAGCGCGGTTACTCCTTCAGAACAACATCCAACTGCTTGGGTCGCAGCAGACGGGCAAAGGTTTCCCTCTCGCATTTACCGGCTCCCCGCCTACACAATTTTTCTATTTGGAAACTGGCAGTGGAGATTACATTGTGCTCTCGGTAAATCTCAAGCGCGCCGTACCGGTTACCGAGAACGCGAGATACATCCTTGGTATTCAGAATCCCGTGCGAATCGTTCCGAAGTCCGGGACACATGCCGCGAACGATGTGCTTGTCCCTTTTAGCATCGTGTTTCCCTTCTGGGAATTGGCCATTTCACCTACCGGCCCGCCGACTCAGGGCGCTCCCGAGATAGCGATCGTCGCCGCGATCACCTCGGCCACGCTGATCCTGCTCGGCTTCGGACTGCTGCTGCTGACGCGCGCGAACTGGCGGCAATGGCCGCTGAATCGGTTGCGGACGGAGTCCGTGACGGACGTCTCGCACGACATTCGTGCGGCTTTGGCGAACATTTCCCTATATAGCGAGACGCTTGCGAGCGGCCGGTGCCAGCTGGACGAGACTCGCGAGTTCCACGAGATCATATTCCGCCAAGCTCAACGGCTGTCGAAATCCGTAAACCGAGTGCTGGAGCTCTCGCGCATCCAACGCGGCAAGAAACAATTTTCTCGCTCCTCTTGCGAGCTCCGCCCAACAATCGCGAAAGCGGTCCAGGACATTGAGTCGGTAGCAAGTCCCAGGGGATTTCACATCAATTTGCAAATGCCCGAATATTTCCCGCTTCTTAATTGCGATCCAGATGCAATTGAGCAGTGTCTAGCGAATCTGCTGGAGAACGCAGTTAAATACTCCGGCGATTCGCGCCGCATCGAGGTGGAAGCAACTGCGGGCGGGCGCAGTACAGTAGTCGCCATTCGCGATTATGGAATCGGTATTCCGAAACAAAAGCTCGGCGAAATCTTCAAGGAGTTTTATCGCGTCGAGCGCAGCGACGCGAACGGCTTTGGGCTGGGGCTATATCTTGTGAAGAGCGTTATGGATGCTCATCACGGGCGGGTGGAAGTCGATAGCGTGCCGGGCGAAGGAAGCGAGTTCCGGCTGGTATTTCCTAATAAATGCCGAAGGTGGATATTTACTTGACTCCGGTTGCCACAACCTGTAGTATGGCCTGCAATTGAGGATTTTCCGCGGGATCTACTGGAATCGCCACAAAGCAATGAATCAAACTGCCATGTAACCTCCGAATTGCCTACCACAAGATGTAGGGGCTACCGGAGTCAAGTGAATATTCACCATGCCGAAAATCCTGATCGCGGACGACGACCCGGATACGCGCCGGGTGATCGCTTTCAACCTCGCCCTCGAAGGGCATGAGGTGTTTGAAACCGACCGGGGAGAAGCCGCTTGGAGCTGGTAGCGGCCAAACGGCCCGACCTTCTGGTCCTCGACGTCGGTCTTCCCGGCATCGATGGATTCGCGGTCTGCCGCCGTTTGCGGATGTCCGGTTCCGATGTGGTCGTGATATTTTTGAGCGCGAGAGGCGACGAAATCGATCAAGTCGTGGGCTTGGAGATTGGCGCGGACGACTACATCGTCAAGCCGTTCTTGATGAGGGAGTTGCAGGCTCGCATCCAGGTTCGGCTTCGGCGGTCTGCTAAGACGCCGAAGCTCTCCCGTTACCGATTCGGCGATGTGGAGATCGATTTCGACGCTTTCCAAGCTAAACGTAAAGGAAAGCGCCTCGACCTGACACAGCGTGAGTTTGACATACTCCGGTACTTCATCGAGCACCGGGGGAAAGCGATCACACGGGACGAATTTCTCACGGCCGTTTGGAAGCTTAGCGCCGACACAAAAACCCGAACGGTGGATACTCATATCCAGACGCTTCGCGAGAAGATTGAGGCCGATCCTCATACGCCGAAGTTCTTCCGATCGGTTCCTGGCGAAGGATATAAATTCGTCGGATAAAGTTTGCTTTCTTTTTGCAAACTTTTGCATTCAAGCGGCTCCTCCGGTGTTACGCTCCGTGCTGGATAGGAGGAGTACAAGATGAACCAACGCACTTGTTGTTGTCTCTTTTTGGGCCTGAGCGCAACAACGGCGTTCGGCCAGACGAACGTGGTTCCGGGGGACCCGTCGTAATGAATGGCCAGGTATTTATTAATGTCGTCAACAAGGGACTGGGATTAGGCGGGCAGTTGGCGACCGGATAGGCAACTTGACTGCAGTTTCTTAACTACGGGACGCAGCACGCTGGTCTTCGCTGGCGCGGCGATTATATTAGTGGAAATAGTTTAGTTCTGGAAGATGCGTCCGCGAACAGTAGCCCCGCCTTTTGGCACCTGCCCGGGCGGGCCGTAAATTTCGTAGTCCGAGACGGCAAACTTGGCATCGGCACCTTGTCTCCGGAGACAGGCTTCCACATTGCGGATGGCAACGCGTTTGTGAAAACCCAAACCTCGGGAACCTCGACGACGTTACCCATGTTTTTCTTTCGCGGCCCTGAAAGCGTCGCGCGGCCGGAAGATTCGGTCTCTATGGTGCCACGGCATTTATGAGCTCCAATATGTATTACGAAAATGGGTGGCTTCAAGATAACCTGAAGTTGCCCCCTATTTTGAGACAAACAGTTAAGAGTCAAAATTCATTGAATGGAGAATTTGACTCATGGGAACGTCTCGACGGAAGTTCACGCGGGAGATGAAATTGGCTGCGATTCAGCAGCTGGATAGGGGTTCTTCGGCGGCGGAGGTGGCCCGCGCCTTCGAAATCAACCCGAATCTGTTGCACCGTTGGCGGAAGGAGTTCCGCCATGGGCCGGCCAACGCATTTTCCGGGACGGGAAAGCGGCGCTGGGAGGAAACCAAGGTCGCCCAGCTGGAGCGCAAGGTCGGGCAACAAGCGGTGGAGATCGATTTTTTGAAGGGGTGCTTGCGGCGAATCGAGGAAACGCGGATGCTGCAGGCGTTGACGGGAAGGCCTCGACCTACCGTCACATCCAAACTGAAATCCAAAAAGGCTCCCCGATGAGCATTTTGCGAATGTGCGAAGTGGGACAGGTCAGCCGGGCTGGGTTATACCGGTTCGACCCGGGAACCGAGAGGCTGGACGACGATCTGGACCTACGCCACGAACTCCAGCGCATCGCC
>JBPCKZ010000083.1:0-10228 GCA_051003795.1 Bryobacteraceae bacterium
CTTTCCCACCGCGCCCGCGGCGGTTCGTGTTCTCAAACCAAAAAAGCGGGCGGCTCGCGCCGCCTAAAAACGAAAACCGGACAGATCACGTGTTAATAGAACCGGACAACTTGACATGTTAACGACAGACGGAATGCGATACCGGGGAATCGGCGCGGTACTGGATGGCAATATCGGTTATGCTGGTGAAGCCGGGAAATCGGCCCGATCATGTCCGAAATCGCGTATCGTTCCAGCGTCCGCATCGAAAGGGTGAAAGGGCCGATTCGCAGAGCCTATCTTCCGGCCGAACCGCGGCCCGTAATCTTCGGCGTGCACGGCGCGGTGGCCGAGCACTACAAAGTGTCTCCCGTCATTTCGGAACCCCACGCCACCACCTTGGACTACATTGTTGCCGCCGCCGCGGGCTGACTTACCGGAACCTTGGGAGGCGCGCTGGAAGCGCGTCAAATCGATGCATCGGACGGGCGGCTGATTGCGGATGCCGTGGGCGAAATCGAATTGGAGGACAACGTCCTCGTGATCCGGCGAATCCATGTGCGGTTGCGGCTGAAGACCGGGGAGCCGCACCGGGAAGCGGCGAACCGCGTACACGGATTCTTCGCGGACAAGTGCCCCGTCTACCGCAGCCTGAAAGCCGCGATCGCCATCACGACCGAGTTGATCTTTGAGCCGGACACTGCCTGAATGGACGATCCGGACGATCCGGTCTACATTCCGATTACCGATGTGTTCGACCTGCACGCCGTTCCGTCTCGCGATGTGGAAGCCGTGGTCGCGGCGTATTTGGAGGAAGCCCGCAAGCTTGGATTGAAGGCTCTACGCGTGATCCACGGCCGCGGGATCGGAGTGCGGCGGGAGACCGTTCGCCGGGTACTGTCGAGAACGGATTTCGTGGCGGATTACCGCGATGCGCCAGCCGAAGCGGGCGGGTGGGGCGCCACCGTGGTCACGCTACTTTGACCCCGGCTTTAGACCCAGGTTGCCGAGGATTGTCTCGACGTAGTGCATCGTTTCCGGGATTTGGGGAATTCCATCCGCGGCATCCACCCGCCCCGGCCCGGCGTTATATGCTCCCAGGACGCGGTTAAGATCTCCCGAATAGCGGTCCATCAGCCGCCTTAGCAGCCGCGCTCCGCCATCGACGTTTTCTTGCGGATCGAGGGGGTCTTGAACACCGAGATCGTCCGCCGTCGCGGGCATTAGTTGCATCAGTCCCAACGCCCCTTTGGCCGAGACGGCACAAGGGTAGAAGGCGGACTCCTGCCGGATTACCGCGTGGAGTAAAGCCGGGGATAAGCCTTGCTTCGCGGCCGCATTCTCAATCAGCGGCTCGATCGTGGAATCGGGCACCGGATCGCAATCGAATGCGGCGGCCGGGACCGGGCTCGGCGGAAGCGTCGATTCCAACACGAAGAACGAGCCGGGACGGGCGGGAGCGGCATGAGCCTGATTACCCAAGGACGCCTGCTGGAGGGCGATGGACGCTTGCTGCCTCGCGACGGAGGCCTCAAATGCGCTGGCGGAGGCGGACTGGGCTTGAATTCCGCGAAGGAAAATCGAGGCGAGAATCAGACAGGACCGCATCAAGGTATACATCGAGCGAACCGCCGGAATTCTTTAGGCGGCTTACCGCTTCGCCCAGAATAATATTACGCCTGATTCATGTCTATTCGTAGCGCAAGGCTTCCGTCGGATTCAGTTTCGAGGCCCGATCGGCCGGGAGCAATCCAAAAATCAGCCCCACCACGCAAGAAACGCTGAACGCAATAATCACCGACGAAATCGAAATCGGAATCTTAATATTCTCGACGAAGAACTGCACGCTGAACGGAATAGCCACCCCCGCCAGAATCCCAATCACCCCGCCGCCCAGGCTGATCAAGATCGCCTCCATCAAGAACTGCATCAGGATCTCGCGCCGTGAAGCCCCCACGGCCATTCGCAGCCCAATCTCCCGCGTCCGCTCCGTTACCGTAACCAGCATGATGTTCATGATCCCGATTCCCGAAATTACCAGCGCAATCGCGGAAACCAGAATGAGCACCAGGGTCAGCACCAGGGCAATGCTCTTCGCGGCGTTGAGAATCGCCGTGAGATTCTCGACCTTATAGCGCGCGCCCTGGCGGTGCCGGCTTTCCAGAATCTTCTGAACCATGCCGGTTACGGCTTCCACCTGCTCCGGCGAGCGCACCTGCACATAGAGCGGGTCGATCCGCTCTACCCGCGTGAAGTACTTCTGCACCGTGATCGGAATCAGAAACGTTTCGCGATTGAGTTCGGACTGCCCAAAGCTCTCCACCTTCTCCTTAAAAGTGCCGATCACCGTGAATTGCAGCCCGTGCAATTTGATGATCTGCCCGATCGCCGCGCTTTGCCCTCCGTAAAGACGCAGCGCCAGCTTATCGGTAAGCAGCGCGACTTTCTGCCGCAGCTCCACGTCGCCCGTATCGAGAAACCGCCCCGCAAGCACCTGAAGGTTCCGAACCGGCTTATAGTATTGATCCGACCCGATCACCAGAACATCCTCTTCCTTGTTCTGGATGATCATCCGGTCGAAGTTGGTCATGATGCCCGTGGCCGCGACGATCCGGTTGGCCAATTGCTCGCGAATGGCATCGACATCGGCCAGCTTGATGAAATCGGCATCGACCTGCGCGGCTGTTTGCTGGCTGCCCACCTCATACTGGGCGAAGATCATATTCGAGCCGACGCCTTCGATCTGCTCGAGGATGTAGTTCTGGCTGGTAAGAGAAATGGTGACGACAAGAATGACCGACGCGTTGCCGATTACCATTCCGAGGCCGGTGAGGAAAGAGCGAATCGGATTGGCGCGCAAAGCCTGAAGACTGAAGCTGAGCGCTTCGCCTAGGTGCATGGGCGATTACACGCCCGACGCTTGTTTTAAAAGTTTTAAAGCCTCCGACTTGGGGGCGTCGTCCGGCGTGAGATTCGCGGCGAGATAGCGCTTCAGAAGCTCGCGCGCGGTCTCGATGTTGCGTTTCGATTTAACGTAGGCATCGGCGCGCGCGAACATCACCTTAGGCGAATCCGGTGCGACTTTTTGGGCTTGCGCGAACGCGCGTTCGGCTTCTTCGTATCTTCCCTGTTTTGCCAGAAACTTGGCGAGATCGAGCACCCGGCCAACTTGACGAGGGGCCAGCGCCTCCGCCCGCCGCAGGAGTTCTTCGGCCGTTCCGAATTCCTTGTGCTCCTCTGCCAACCGCGCCTTGGCGTAATTGCCTTCGGCGGGATCGCGTTGCGCGATCTGGTTTGCCAGGCGCGAAGCTTTCTCAAAGCCGCCGCCCAGGAAGCCCGGAGCCTGGAGATAATACTCGAACAAATCGCTCACCGCTTCGGTGTTCGCCGGATTCAGTTGTACGGCCTTTTCGAGGTTGGCGCGCGACTTATTCGCGAATCCAGCGGCGGAAAGGGCGAACGATGTTTCGGCGCGGCGTCCGTACGCGCGCCCCAACCACGTGTAGGAATCCGAATCCCGCGGTGCGAACGACACGGCTTTTTCCAGCATTTCGACGGATTTCTTGTATTCGCCAAGCATGAAGTAGCTCTGCCCAAGCAGCCGCAACGCCGGTGCGCTTTGATCGGCCGACGGCGACAAAACCTCGATTGCAGCCTGAAATTCCGTGTGATTATAAAGCTTTTGAGCTTGGTCCAGATCCGGCGCGGCAGTAAGCGCCGCGGCGGCAAGGCACGTCAAAACCGTAATTCGTAACCTCATCCCTATTCCCCTAGCGATTGAAAACATTATACCTAAGTACTAGATGCCCCCACCCTCGCGGAGGTTTCGGCCGGAACGACGTGGCGATAGCGTCACGAAATTCGCCGCCGTACTATTGGTTCATGGCTTATGTGGCGCTGATCGCGGTCGGTTTGATTGCGGGAGTACTCGCGGGGATGTTCGGAATCGGCGGCGGCCTGGTGATCGTTCCCGGACTCATCTACGCAGCCAAGTTGAGCCAATCCGAGGCGATCGGAACTTCGCTTAGCGCGCTCGTTCTTCCGGTCGGCTTGCTGGGCGCCCTTGAGTATTACCGCACTGGCAATGTGAACGTGAAGGCCGCCCTGATCGTGGCGGCGGGACTGCTCATCGGCACGTACTTCGGCGCCCGGATTCTGCTCTCCATGCAACCCCACATCGCGCGGCGCGTATACGCCGTATTCCTGCTGGTGATGGGCGCGCGGATGCTCTTTAAAAGCTGACTATTCGGACGCGGCGGCGGCTCTGGAGGCCAGCTTTGCTCAAGGCGGTCCGGCCGATCGCTCATCGCTACCCCCCTTCACCTCGATTCTACGCCATCGTCGCGTCCCTTATAATGTCGATAGTGGGTTCCCCCATCATCCTTTTGACGTTGTTTTCCGCCGCGTTGGCCCTTGCGGACGTCCGTAACTGCGCCTGCGATGTCACCAAGCCGGATACGCTCGAAGCGCGCGAGTGCGGTCTTTGCAAAGCCGCCGAACGGCAGCCCGCCGAACCGCCTTTCTTCTTTGTGAAAGATAACAATCCGCGCAAGCCGAATCGCTGGCTCGTGTTGCCGCGCGCCCATTATAAAAGCGGGCATGCGCTCATTGAAATGCCGGCCGCGGAACGCACGGCCTTTTGGATGGCGGCGATTGAAAAAGCGAAATCGCTGTTCCCGGATTCCTGGGGTCTTGCGGTCAACGGTGAAGAGAGCCGCACGCAATGCCACGGCCATATTCACATCGGCAAGCTGCTCGATACCGCCGAGACGGCGAATTTCATCGTGGTGGACGGCCCAGCCGCCATCCCTTTGCCCGAAGGCGGCACGGGTCTTTGGGTTCATCCCGTCGGGAACAAGTTTCACGTGCACGGCGGCGAACAGATCAACGAAACTGTCCTGCAAAGGTAATGTATGCAACTGCTCGAAATCGAAAAGCTTCCGACCGCGGAAAACTCCGCCATTCATCTGCATCCTTCGGATAATGTCGCGGTAGCGCGCGTGCCGTTATCGCCGGGCGCGGAGCTGAGCGTGGATGGCATTGCCGTCCGGGTCCTCGACCCCGTTCCCGCCGGACATAAAATCGCGCTGCAGCGGATCCAGTTGGGCGAAGTCATTCACCGCTACGGGCAGCGGATCGGACGCGCGAAACAGACCATCGAGCCGGGGCGCCACGTTCACACGCAGAACGTTTCCTTCCAGGAAACCGAGTTCGCCTACGAATTCCCGCAAACCGAAACCCCGTTTCCGCCGGCGCCGGCAAGGATGCCGTCGTTTCTCGGCTTCGCGCGCGAAGATGGACGCGCGGGGACGCGCAACTATATCGCCGTGGTGGCGGCGAGCAATTGCGCCGCGCACACGGCCGAGCTGATCGCGGCGAGTTTCGAAGACGAGCGGCTGCCGCCTAACGTCGACGGCGTTGTGGCGTTCCCGCATGGCGAAGGCTGCGGCATGTCGATCGGCCCCGATACCGATCAGTTGCAGCGCACGCTGGCCGGAGTTCTGAACCACCCGAACGTTTCGGCGGCGGTGATTTTGGGCCTGGGCTGCGAGGTCAATCAGATCGACCATTACTTGGGGCCAAACGCCGCGCGTACCAGCCGATTGGTGGGCATGACTCTGCAAAACAGCGGCGGCACGCGCGGCGCTCTCGAAAAGGCGCGCAAGGAAATCCGCCAATTGATGGACCAATCCGGGGCGGAAACTCGCGTCGAGCTGCCCGCGTCCAAAATCGTTCTGGGACTCAACTGCGGCGGCTCCGATTCGTTCTCCGGCATTACGGCCAACCCCGCGCTGGGCGTCACTTCCGACATGCTCGCGGAGATTGGCGCGACCGCCGTGCTCGCCGAAACCACCGAAATTATCGGCGCGGAGCATCTTCTCGTCCGCCGCGCGCGCAACCGCCAGGTCGCCGAGAAGCTCCTGGGATGCATCGAGAGCTACAAGCGGTATCTAAAACGCTTTGACGGCAGTTTCGACGACAATCCCTCGCCTGGAAACAAGGAAGGCGGACTGACCAACATCCTCGAGAAATCGTTGGGCGCGGTCGCCAAAGGCGGAACTTCCACCCTGACCGATGTGGTCGATTACGCCGAGCGCATCCGCACGCCCGGGTTCGTCTTTATGAACACGCCGGGCTACGATCCGGTTTCGCTGACGGGTTTGGCGGCGGGCGGCTGTAACGTAATCGCTTTCACGACGGGACGGGGCAGCGCCATTGGGTTCCCATCCATCCCGGTAATCAAGATTGCGAGCAACAGCTTCACCTATCGCCGCATGACGGAGAACATGGACATCAACGCCGGCGCAATTGCCGATGGCGAAAAGACCATTCCGCAAGTAGGGCGCGAGATTTTCGATCTGGTGCTGCGCGTCGCGTCAGGGGAACGCACCTGTGCCGAACGCCTGGGGCATAAAGAATTCGTTCCGTGGCGCATCGGCCCGGTAATGTAAGCGGATATTTACGATATGAGCCGCAAGATTGCGATAACTCTGCTAATGGCCTGCGCCGCGATGGTCGCGCAGACTTCGAAGAAAGCTTCTTTTCTCGACAAGCCGACGCTCGAAGCGTATGTGCGCCATCTCTTCGTTTGGCCTTCGGCGATTCAACTTCAAGTGAGCGATCCGAAGCCCGGGCCGCTGGCGGGATTCAAAGAGGTTACGGTCCACGCCTCGCAAGGGAAAGCCGCTCAAGACGAATATTTTTACGTCTCGAACGACGGCCAGAAGATCATCCGCGGCATGGTGTTCGACGTGGCGCAAAACCCTTTCAAACCCGATCTCGACAAGCTCAAAACCGAGTTTCAGCCCAGCTTCGGAACGGCTGGCGCGCCCGTTATTATTGTCGAGTTCAGCGATTTCGAATGCACCTATTGCCGGGAAGAGGCGAAGATGCTGCGCGCCAACTTGTTGAGCGCCTATCCCACGCAGGTCAGGCTTTATTTCAAGGATTTTCCGCTGGAGCCGATTCACCCCTGGGCCAAAGCGGGGGCGGTCGCGGGACGCTGTATCTTCAAGCAGAATCCCGGCGCTTTTTGGGACTTTCACGATTGGATCTTCGAGCATCAGGCCGAGGTGAACGCGGACAATCTGAAGGCGAAGGTGCTCGAGTTCGCCAAGGGCAAAGAGAAGGATATCGATTCGCTGCAGTTGACGCGCTGCATGGACACGAAGGCCACTCTTGCCGACGTCGAAAAGAATATCGCGGAAGGCAAGGAATTGAGCGTGTCATCCACGCCGACGCTGTTTGTGAACGGGCGGAAGCTGGTGGGAACGACGGCATGGCCGGAACTGCGGCGCGTGATCGATTACGAGATCGAATATCAGAAAACCGCCAAGAACGCGGGAGAGGATTGCGGCTGCGACGTGAAGCTGCCCGCGACGCCGGGCCTGGCGAAATGAGAAATGTGGCGCGCGCACTCTTGCGTGCCGTGTCCCCACTCATGGGGACACTTGCCTCGAAGCGGCGAAAAACGTTGTGTCAACACGAGTGTGGACACGGCAGGCACGAGTGCCCGCGCCACAAAGCGCTCTTAATAGTCGGCATAACCGCGGCGGTTTTATCGGCTGCTACTTCCGGCGCTCCCCCCTTCGATCCCGAACAATATTTAAAAGAAGTCCGCTATCTCTCCTCGCCCGAAATGAAGGGCCGCGCCACCGGCAGCCCCGAACTCGAAAAAGCCGCGGATTACATCGCAACCCAGCTCCGGTCTTTCGGGCTCACGACCAACCTGCAAGCGTTCCCCGTAACCACCAGCGCGAAATTAGGCCGCGGCAACCGTTTCGAATACATCGAGAACGGCAAATCCGTAAATCTTAAATTCCAACGCGATTTCATCCCGTTCAACTTCTCCTCGCGCGGAAAACTGAGCGGAAACGTCGTGTTCGCGGGTTACGGCATTACCGCGTCCGAATATCGCTACGACGATTACGCCGGGATCGACGCCAAAGGCAAATTTGTGCTGATCTTGCGCCACGAACCGCAAGAGTACGACGAAAAGAGCGTGTTCGACGGGAAGGTTTATACCGAACACGCGCAGTTCTTCAGCAAAGCCGCGAACGCGAAGAATCACGGCGCGAAGGGCGTGATCCTGATTAACGACCGGGTCAATCATCGCGGAGAATCCGACACGCTCGAAACGTTTGGCAAGATCGAAGGTCCGGCCGAGGCGGGCATCTCGTTCGTTCAGATCAAGGCGGAAGACGCCGGCCCATGGTTTACGCTCGCAGGCAAGAATCTGGACGAGATTGAAACCGGAATCGACAAGGACCTGAAGCCTCGATCCTTCGCGTTCCCGCCAAGCCTGCAAGTCCGCGAAGACGTGGATGTCGAGCGCGTCGTGAAGACGACGCACAACGTAGCAGCCTATCTACCCGGCGAGACTTCCGAATACGTCGTCATTGGCGCTCACTTCGACCATCTCGGATTGGGCGAGCAGTTCTCGATGGCGCCGTCGCTGGCGGGTACGGTGCATCCCGGCGCGGACGACAACGCCTCGGGGACGGCGGGCGTGATCGAGCTCGCGCGTTGGTATTCCTCGCGGCCAAAACAAAAACGGGGAGTTTTGTTTCTGGCTTTCGCCGGAGAGGAACTGGGGCTTCTGGGGTCGAGTTTCTACGTGACGCATCCCGAGTTTCCGCTCGATAAAGCCGTGGCGATGATTAACCTCGACATGATCGGGCGAATTCGCGACGGAAAGATTTACGTGGGCGGCGTGGGAACGGGCAGCAATCTAAAAAAAGATCTGGAAGAAATCGCGCCCAAGTATCCATTGCACATGGATATTTCCGCAACGGGCGGGTACGGGTCGAGCGATCACACGTCGTTCACCGCGCGCCACGTGCCCGTGCTGTTCTTCTTTTCCGGACTGCATGGCGATTATCACAAGCCCAGCGATACATGGGACAAGATCGACGCTCCGGAAGCGATTAAGCTGCTGCAGTTCGTCGCGGAAGTGAGCCGCACGCTGGTGGATGCGCCGGACCGCCCGCAATTCGTTCGGGTGAAAGATCCGGAAAATCTCCACGGCGGAACGGCCGATCCTTCGGGGCACTCCGGTTCGGGTGCCGGTTCAGGCTATGGCCCGTTGTTCGGCAGCATCCCCGATTTCGCCGAGCCGCCCAAAGGCGTGCGCTTTGCGGACGTGAAAGAGGGAACTCCGGCGGCCGAGGCGGGCTTGAAAGCGGGCGACATTCTGATCGAATTCGCCGGGAAGCCAATTCAGAATTTATACGATTTCACCTACGCTTTGCGCGCCCAAAAGCCCGGCGATCGCGTGGAAGTAAAGGTCTTGCGGGACGGGGAAACGGTAACCGCGAGTGTTTTGCTTCGGGAAAGAAAGTAACGGCCTTTAGTTTCACGGCTGTTCCGCCGATAGTACTTCAGGACGACGATGCCGCCTATCGATGCCAAGCAGCAGTTCCACGCGCTCTCCGCGAGATTACTGAAAGGGCAATGGAAACTGCCGCCGCTGATTCTGCACCCTTTCGCCGGCGACCCCGCCGTGGAGCCGGTGATGCAGGGCTCGCGCGCATCCCTCATGTTGCACGGTTTGGTGCCGAACAAGTCTCTGGATAAGGACGAGCTTACCCGTGTGATTCTCCGCGGGCGTTACCAGGAGATCAAGATGTTGTATTTCGTGGGCAAGGATCTGCTTCGCTGGATAGAGCAATGCCTGGATTCGATCGGCCGCATCGAGGAGTTGGTGCACGCGGGTATCCGCGAGCAGAGCTTCGCCGCCCTGCTGGTGGAATCGCCGTCCGACAAGTTGACGGAGAAGCTGAAAACCTGGGGCATCGTCGATCACCGGACCATTTTTTCCCGCGCGATCGGGCTAAACGCATTGATGACCGACGTGCCGCTGGCGGAGACGCTGACGCCGATGTTCATGCTGAACTATCACCGGTTCGCCGATCATTTGTACATTTGTTATCAACATTTGGCGCCGTTCACGCCCATTCAATCCGAAAATTTCGACTTTGAGTTATATGCGTCGGAGGAATATTCGCGGATCTTGGCCGAGCAATGGAACGGGGCGGAGATCGCGTAAGGGATTGAGTGATGCGTGCCATTTTCGAATCGCTCTTCGCCTCGAAATTTGGTAATGGGTCAGTTTGCCCGCGCGACGAGCACTTCAACGGGTTACCGACTACGCCTCCAAGTGGACGTAACGCCGGATTATCGGAAGTAAAAAATGGGTCCATCGAGTGATCGGAGACCTACGCGCGCGGCGAAAACACCGTTTTCATAC
>JBPCKZ010000084.1:0-16804 GCA_051003795.1 Bryobacteraceae bacterium
AAGCACGTGCGCATAACGCTGCCAAACCGTCATCGGCGCGGGCGTCGGCCCCCGAAAATCGGCGCTCGCGCTCCAGGCGATCTCTTTTTCTCCGGTCGTCTTCACGGTCGGCGCCCATCGGAAGCCGTCGTTCTCGGTGTCGGCCCGGCCATCCACGACAAAATCCAGCGTGTCGCCTTTTTCCACTTTGATCCCGATCAGCTTGGTTTCCGCACTAGAGCCGTTCACGTTCCAGGAAGCCAGTTCGCCGCTGCGGCTCGAAACGATGCGCGCGCGAACGCCATCGCCCGCCGAACCCAGGCTGTTCTGGTCGTGTCGAAGCGTCCCCTCGATCAAAATTTTGCCCTCCGCGGGACTGATCCATCGGCGAATTGCGGCCTGGCCCGGAGTATCTCCCGGCTCTCCGCCATCGCCGCGCAGCATCGCTTTACCAGTCGCCGGATCGGGAAGCATCGACGCGCCCTGCCACGAATCGCCGGTAAAATAGCGGAACGGCGTGAACGCCTTCACCCGATCCGCCGCGGCGTCGTATTCGCCAATGCCGTATTGCCAGGGCGAAGCCGCGACCGGCTTCTCAATGTTGTCCGAGGCCGAGTTAACGAACTTGATCCCGGCAGCGATTTCGCTTGGCGTTGCGTCGCGTCCGAGCACCAGCCGGTATAACCGTTCCACTCGTTTCGCCGGGTCGGTTTCAAGAACGACCTCGGGCCGGTTCACCAAATGCCGCGCCTGCTCCGCCATGAACGGGCTATTCAAAAGAAATAGAGCCTGCTGCGGAACGGTTGTCGTATAGCGCAGCGGAACGTGCTGATCGGGAATAGCGAAATCGAAAGCCGCCAGCATTCCGGGAATCCGCCCGCGTTCGATGTAGCCGTAAAGCGTCCGGCGCGGAACCGCCGGAGTTGCCATTAGCGCAAACGGTACTCCGCCCATCTTCAGATCGAGTTGTCCCGAGGCCGCCAGCATGGAGTCGCGAAGGCTTTCAATATCGAGCCGCTGCCGGTTCATGCGCCACAGTAGTTGATTTTCAGGGTCTTGCTTCCGCGCTTCGGGATTATCCAAACTGCTCTGCCGGTAAGCGGCCGAAAGCATAATCGCGCGATGGAGTTTCTTCAACGACCAGCCCGATTCCATGAACCGCACGGCAAGGTGGTCGAGCAGCTCGGGATGACTCGGCGCATCGCCCCTCAGCCCAAAATCGCTCGGAGTGCGCACGATGCCGGCTCCAAAGTGATGCAGCCAGACGCGGTTCACGATCACCCGCGCGGTCAGCGAATTATCTTTGTTTGCGATGGCTCTTGCAAGATCGAGACGGCCGCTGCCATCCTTGAATAATGCGGGATCTCCCGGCGACAGGCACGTCAGGAAGTGCGCCGGCGTTTCGGCTCCGAAGTTGTTTGGATTGCCGCGAACGAACACATGCGCCGGTTCCGGATGCGGAACATCCTCCATCGCCATCGCGCGCGGCGCGCCGCCATCGAACGAATAAAGCGACCGCATGGCGTTGTAGCGGTTTTTGAAACCAATCGTATTATTCCGGTCGCCTTCGGTCATCACCAGATCGAATTCACTTACCGGAACATTCACGGGCGCATCGGGGCCGCGCAGAGCCAGCCGCAACGCTTCCTGTTGCGCATCCGGAAATTTGGATGACGAATCGTAGCGCGCGAGGACGGCGGCGTAGCGTGAGGCAACCTCTTTGATATTGGCCGGCGCGGTCTTAAACTCCGCGAGCACCAGCGGATTCGCGGCGGTTTGGGATGCGAGAATATGCGGCCACTTCTCCGTGAACCGGGCGTCGGGAACGGCCGCGATCGCATTCCACGGCGCGAAAACCGAAGACCTGCCGCCCAGATACTCCTTCCACCGGTTTAGCAAGTGAAGATTCAATTGCCGCTCTTTGATGAGTTCCTCCACCTCCGTGGGCCGCATCTTCGCCGAATCGCGCGCGGCAAGCAGATATTCGGCGACTTGCGTTCGGAAAAACGCGTTCAACACGACCGACCGATTTTTGCGATAGTCGGCGTCGGTCTTGCGGATGCGCGCCAATCGTTCGTCATAGACCCCGTCCACCGGTGTTTTCGCCGCGCTTACGCGCAACAACGGCAGGTCTTCCGGCTCGCGTATATTCGAGAAAATCGAATAGAAGGAGTAGTAATCTTTGGTCGGGATCGGATCGTATTTATGGTCGTGGCACCGCGCGCACGCGACCGTAAGCCCGAGCATCCCGCGGGCGACCACGTCGATGCGATCGTCCACCGTTTCCGCCGGCGTCTTCGGGAATTCGCGCCCCAGGCTCAAGTACCCAAGCGCGGCGAGATTGCGCGTATCGTTTCCTTTTATGCGATCCGCCGCCAGTTGTTGCGTCAGGAACTGGTCGTAAGGCATGTCTTCGTTCAGCGCGCGAACCACCCAATCGCGATACGTGTATGAATAGGCGAAGCGTTCCCCGACATTACGCGCGTCCGAATACCGCGCCACGTCCAGCCAGAAACGCCCCCAGCGCTCGCCATAGCGGGGCGATGCTAGCAGCCGGTCCACCAAGCGCGGATAGGCATCGGGGGAATTATCGGCGGCGAACGCATCGGCTTCTTCGGCCGTTGGGGGAAGTCCCGTTAAATCGAAGTACGCCCGGCGAATGAGCGTGCGCTTATCGGCTGGAGCGGATGGCGACAAGCCTTTCCGTTCCAGTTTCGAAAGTATGAAGTTGTCGATTTCATTGCGCGGCCAATCTTTCCGATTCACTTCCGGTGGCGTGTGATCTTGGGGTGGCTGAAACGACCAGAACTCTCTTCGTTTATCGATCGCCGTGGCGGGAACGGCATCGGCCGGCATGGCCGCGCCGGAGCGAATCCAGTTTTCGAAATCGGCTACCTGTTCGGGCGGCAAAGCTTTACCCGGAGGCATTTGCAGTTCTCTATCTTGATAACGAAGGGCGTGGACGAGCAGGCTCTTCTCGGGATCGCCGGGTTCGACGATCGCGCCCGAATTTCCGCCGCGCTTGATGGCGGCTTGGGAATCGAGCAGCAGTCCGCCTTGCGGCTTTGCAAGTTTGGAGCTATGGCAGGCGTAGCACCGCGCGACCAGCACGGGACGGATTTTGGTTTCGAACAGGGTCAGGCTGTCGGCGTTGGGCTGTTGCGAAAACAGGGGAGCGGCAACGAGGAAACCGGAAATGCAAATTACAGGGCCGAGATCGCGCATTGAATACTTATAATTTTACCGTGTTCTCGTCTGTCTTAGTGGACCGGAAAGAGGCAGGCGGTCCAGCTGAAGAGAACAGATAGCTCGGCGACTCTCATGCACATAATATCGCCCATCCTTACTTTCGATGGTTGGAGCACGCGCTCAACAGCCGCTTGATGTTGTGCGAAACCAGCTCGGGCGTCAAGCTGCCGTCGAGCTTGTGATACTGCTCGGACGTGTAGTACGAAACGACCGATTCCGTCATCCGCCGATACGCGTTCAACCGCTCGGTCAGGACTTCCTCGTTGTCGTCCTTGCGCTGGATCAACGCCGTCGCGTCGTCGTCGCACATTCCGTCGCGGCGAGGCGGCTGGAACAACAGGTTGTAAATCCGCAGGCATTTGGGGCACTGCCGGCGCGAGCAGATTCGCTCCACTAAAACGGAACGCGGAACGTCCAGGTGAATCAGCAGCGGATTCGGGCGCTTCGATTCGTGGACGTAGTGCTGTAGAAAAACTGCCTGCGAATACGTGCGCGGATAGCCATCGAGCAAAAAGCCGCCGCGGCAATCGGACGACTCCAGCCGTCCGATCAGCATCTCGTTAATGACGGAGTCGTCGACTAAGCCGCCTTGGAACAGGATTGCGCAGGCGTCCCGAATACGGCGCGACGCGCCGTGGCTTGCGGCACGCAGAAGATCGCCCGTCGAAATAGACGGGATCGCGAGCATTTCGCTAATGAACCGGGCTTGGGTGCCTTTCCCGCAACCGGGCGGGCCGAATAAGAGAATAACCACGAGCTTCTCAGCCTAGCGGATGTCGCGCGATTCGTCCATCTCGCGAAAGCAATAGCCGGTCGCCGCGCCACTCCACCGTGTTGCCGAAAAGCGCGGCTGTCCAGACGGCGGCGCCGAAAAAATCGCGGAACGGGATAAGCCACCAATCGCGCGCGGTATTGCGATCGCGAAGCACGCCCGAACCGGCCGCGATACCCGCCGCCATTCGAAACGCGAGCGCGGCCGCCGCGATCCGGCGCGCGCCCGCGCACCACGCGATCAAGGCCCAGACAGTGGTGTGCGTGACGATGGAACCGTAGTAGCCGCCGGGTCTCGATACGCGGATGGTTCGCGACCAACGGATTTGATGCTTCCATACATCGCTCCAACTCCCCGCGCCAAGGTTCGTCTCCACCACGGCATCGGCGAACACGACGCGGAGACTGAGCTGCGTCATTCGCAGGCCGATTTGGTAATCGTCGGCCAGGTAATCTTGCATCGACTCGAAGCCGCCGATCTTGCGGAGATCCTCCGCGCGAAACGCCATGGTGGAACCCAATGCGAATTCGGCGACGCCAAGAAGCCGCGCGACCAACACGCCGGAGGCGAAGCTGGTTGCGATGCCGAGCGCCTCGAAGCGGGCGGGGAAGGAACCGGATCGGGCGCGATAGAGGCAGGTAACCAGGCCCGTGCCTGCTTGTTGCAGAGGAGCAACGACGGCGCTCAGGTAGTCCGGCTCGACGGCGATATCGCTATCGTTCACCAGCAAAATGGCGTGGCGAGCCTCGGCCGCGAGAGCCGCGAGCGCGCCCACTTTGCCATTCGCCGTCCGCTCGATGTTCGTGACGATGCGGATGCGCACTTCGGGGTATTCCGACGCAAGCCGAAGGATTTCGGGAAGCGCCGGATCGCGCGGATCGCGCACGCCAAAGAGAATCTCGAATTCGGGATAGCGCTGGGTGGCGTGGGAGACGAGGGCTTCGTAGAGTTGCGGATCCGCCCCGTGGATCGGTTTCAAGATCGATACGGCGGGAGTATAGCGGGACATCGATGTCCGGCTCGTCCGCTTCCGCGTGGCCGCGAATAACGCAACAATCTGATAACCGGCCGAAATCAGGGCCGGAAGCGCGAGCCAGTTCAAATGGAAAGCAGCGCCACGCCGCCGGCCACCAGCGACGCTCCCGCCCATCTCCTCCAACCGACGCGCTCGTGCAAGAAGAATTTTGCCAGCAGCGTCTCAAGTACGTAAGTCGACGCCGTCGCGGGCACGGCAAAGCTGAGATCCGCAATCGAAAGCAGAGCCATGAACGCGAAAAACGAAACCGCCATCGCCACAACGGAGCCGACGATGTATCGATTGCGCGCCACCGCCGCGAGAACCATTCCCAAAGCGCCCAGACGAAAATCGTGGATCTCGCCGTGATCCCGCATGCCGAGGGCTTGCAGAACTTCCCCCACCGTCGTCGCGATTACGACGATTGCGACCAGGAACCAGTTCATGAAGTACGGGCGGTCCTCGCCGCCGTTCTGCCTACAAGAAAAACGCCCAGCACGATCAGGACGATCCCAGTCCAGTGCGAATCGGAAACGTCTTCATCCAGCAGGAAGTGCCCAATCAAAGCAACCAGGACGTAGCCGAGCGAAGTTACCGGCAGTACGTAACTCAAATCGGCCCAACTGAGCAGGAACATGTGGGAGATCATCCACGCGATCAAGAGCGCAACACCCAGGGCGACAAACGGGTCGACCAGCGCTTGGATATAAGCGAGAGGAGATCGGGAAATGAGACTGCCCACGCGGCGCATCCCGACGGTCAAGGCAAAGTTGCCGAGCACGTTCGTGACGATCACGATCACCGTGAAAATCGCGGTCTTGTATTTGTTTTTGTGTACTGCAACGGGGCTAGTCGCCTGCATTCGCCGCGGCGGTAGCGGTGGCTTGCCTGTGATCCGCAACGAAGCGCCGCCGCTTTTTGCGAAGCGCCATGTATTCACGCGCTTCCTTCGCGAGGCGCTGCCGGTCGTGCGAATTGAATATCGCCTTGCGCACCACGCGCCAGATCACGCGGGGGCGGAAGTAATATTCGCCGTAAAATCGCTCCACCCACTCGACCAGTTCCGCTTCATCGAGACCCGGATAGATCACCTTCGGAAGCTGGTGCCCAACCTCGTCCGTCATCGACATGATCGAGATCAGATCGTTCTTCTTGGCGTAGTCGTAAAATTCCGTGCCGGGGTAGGGATGCGCGATTGAAACCTGAATCGTCTCGTTGTCGAGCTTCTTCGCGAAATCGATGGTCTTGCGGATGCTATCCCGCGATTCGCCGGGCAAGCCCACGATGAAATCACCATGCACCACCAGGCCAAGCTTTTTGCAGTTCGCGGTAAAGCGCTCCGCCATGTCGATGGTCGCGCCCTTCTTGATGTTCTTCAGGATCTGCGGATCGCCGGATTCGTAGCCGACGATCAGAAGGCGGCATCCCGCTTCCTTCATCGCCTTGAGCGTGTCGTAATCCGTAGTGACTCGCGAAGTGCAGGACCAAGTGAAGTTCAGCGGCTTCAATTTCGAGCAGAGCTCGATGGTTCGCGCCTTCTGATAATTGAACGTGTCGTCGTCGAAAAAGACTTCCTTGACTTGCGGGAAATTCTCTTTGATGTACCGGACTTCATTCGCCACATCGTCTGAAGATCGCAGTCTCCAACGGTGCCCCGAGTGCGTCTGCGGCCAAAGGCAAAACGTACACATCGCCGGGCAGCCGCGCGAAGTATAAAGCGAGATAAACGGATTCAGCAGAAACGGGACGTTATAGTTAGTAACGTCTAGATCGCGCTTGTAAACTTTGCTGACCCACGGAAGGCTATCGAGATCCTCGATCACCCCGCCTTCCGGATTGTTCACCACGACGCCGTCTTTCCAATAACTCACGCCCGGCAATTCTTCGAGGGGCTTGCCGTTGGCGTAATCGACGATCTGTCGATCAAACTCCCGCCGCACCACGAAATCGATGGCTTTCGACGCCTGAAGCGTTTTCTCCGGCTCGACGGTTACGGGAGGTCCGACGAAACAGACTTTCAGCTTGGGATTGGCATCCTTCATCATCCGCGAAATCTTGACGTCCACCTCAAAACCCGGCGTCGAAGTAAACAGCACCAGCAGTTCGTAATCCTTGCCGATTTCAACCGTTTGCTCAATGGAGATTTTGTGCGGCGGAGCGTCCAAAACCCGGCTGTCCGGCAGCATGCCGGCGGGATAGCACAGCCACACCGGATACCAGTAGGATTCGATTTCGCGGGAAGCTGGCCAGCGCGAACTGGCGCCACCGTCGAAGCCCTCAAAAGAAGGCGGGTTTAGGAACAATGTTCGCATTGGATAATGCTCCATTGTAAGTCATGTGGCTAACGATCCACCGAAATGAACGGCGCGATAACCGTATTCGAACTCATTCCATTGACGGCGATCTGCAGGCGTTGATTTCCGCCCGGCACCGTCGTCGGCACGCGGAAAGCAACCTGATACAGGCCGATAAAATTCGGAGCGGCAATCGAATAGATCACGTTCGCCGGGTCGACGGTTTGGCCGCTGATCGTAATAGTTACGGGTTTGGTGTCGGATTCCGGCGGAAACTGCACGAGCTGACCGGTTGTCGAGGCCGGGGTCGTCTGGCCCAAACCTGTCGCGTAAATGATCACGATATCATTGGCGTGAGCTCGATTGTCCGCGGTCAGCAGCGAGAAATCCTGTTTGACCAAAATGCCGAAGCCGCTTGCCGCATCGACGAAGATTCCAGGCGCGGTTGGGGCAACCGTAAGAGTGTACGGCGCGCTGGCAGTGCCGGCCGCTGTAACAATGAGCGGTTGGGCGCCCACCGCCGTTTCGAAAGGCACCTGCGCGTTGATCTGCCCGGGAGAAACGTAAATCAGCGGGGCGGGCTTTCCTCCAATCGTCGCCTGAACGCCATTGAACGAAGTTGGCACATTCTGGCCTTGAAAAGCCCCGAGGCCGCTCGCGTTGCTGGCTAGATTGCTCCCGTAAATCGTGATCAAATCGCCGGGCGCCGCCGTTGTAAGGGCTTTGTCATTGACGGCGCTAATCACCCCGTTGACGTCGATCTTCGGAGGCCCCGCCGCCGCGGCCGCGATCTGCGAGCGAACGGCGCCGCCGGGATTCACCGTGGTGTGCAGATTGACATACTGATTCTGCGGCGTGCTCAACATGGAATTGACGGTCGCCAGGCCCGCCGTATCCGAAACCAGCGCCAGGCGCGAGATGTTTCCAAAGCCGATTGCGCTCATCACGCTGTTGGTGGCGCTTAAATCGGTCGGCACATGAATCATGCCGGCCACGCCCGCGGCCCCGTCGTGAATATGCAATCCGGTAAATGTGGTCGCGCCGGGGAAGCGGTAGTTAACGTCAAAATTCACGCCCGCCGCGATGGCCGTGCCGTCGTCGCCCCGAAGCGTGTTCACCACGATGCGCGAGGACGCGCTGGCCGCAAGCCCTGTGATTGGCGGCGTTTCATTCGAGGGCAGCATGGTCACCTTATACACAACGTCGTCCACGCGGCGTAGTTGCGCGCGGATCGCGCCGCCCGGGTGTTCCGGCGTATGCGCGTTTATGTAGAACCCGTTTGGATCGGTGAAGAGGTCCCGGATCGCCGCCTGCTCGGCGGCCACGCTGGGGTCGAACGCACTCACCACGAACTCGCGCGTAAGGGTGCCCGAACCGCTTGGATCGGAAGCCACGGAATTCGCGGCGCTGATCCCGCTATCCAGCACCACCGGGGCGGCAACACCTGCCGGACCCCGATGAATATGAAAACCGATGAACGTTTGCGCGCCGGGGAACGAGTACTTCATTTCATAGACCACGCGCGCCGCCGTGGTTTCGGGCGTATCGCCCTGCGTGGCGCTAATAGTGACCGAGACGACGGCCGAGGCGTTCAGGTCCGTGATTGGCGGAACCTCCTGCTGCGGCGTCATCAGGCCCATGAGGCGGATCGTGGTGGGCCGCGATAATTGCGCGCGGATCGCCCCGCCCGGGTGCGCCTGCGTATCGAGATTGATATAGAACTGGCTGGGATCGGTAAACATCCCATTGAGCGCATCCAAGCCCACCGTAGTTGGCAACACCTGCGCCGCTCGCGTGATTTGCCCGTTGCCCGTGGCGTCGGTAACCGGATTTGCGGCCGAGATGTCGGTGTTAATCACAAGCGTACCCGCTAAGCCCGCCGCGCCTTTATTGATGTGCAACCCGGTGAAGGTAATCGGCCCTCCCAGATACTTGTAATCGACCACAAAATCGACGGTTCCCGAAGTAATCTTGCCGGAACTGTCGCGCACCACATGCGCGACCACCGTACCGAGAGCCGCGCCGGGAAAGTCGGTGGCGGCAATGGGCGGCGTCTCGTTGAGCGGAGTCATCAGGCCTTGGAAGGAAGCGATGTCGGCGGTTTGCGCACCGAGCGTCGCGCGAAATAGAGTGGCAAATAGTACCGACAGTTTCAGTTTGTTCATATTTTGATTTACGGACTCAGGATACCCCATGCCGCGTTAGGATAGATGACTGCATGACGGAACTCCCGCCCGCTATCGCGGTCCGCGACTTGCGGAAGCTGTACGACGGCAAAGCGGCCGTTGACGGGCTCACCCTTACGGTTCCGCGCGGCTGCTTTTTCGGCTTTCTGGGACCGAACGGCGCGGGGAAATCGACCACCATCCGCATGCTCACCGGGTTGATTACGCCGAACTCGGGATCGATCGAGCTGCTGGGCTTCCCGATGCCGGAACAAGAGATGGAGATCAAGAAGCGCATCGGCCTGGTTCCGGATGAGTCGCTGCTCTTCGACCGTCTGACCGGCGGCGAATTCCTGGAATTCGTGGGGCGCATGTACGGCCTTGCCCGCCCGCTCGCGATTCATCGCGCCCAGGAACTGCTCGAATTATTCGAACTCGCCAATGAACGGCGCAAACTGATTGCGGAGTATTCGAAGGGCATGCGCAAGCGGGTGGCGATGGCGGCGTCGCTGATTCACCGGCCCGAATTGTTTCTGATGGATGAGCCGTTCGAAGGCGTGGATGCCGTGGGGGCGCGTCTGATGAAAGATATTCTGCTCGATCAAGTGCGCCACGGCGCAACCATTTTTCTGACCTCGCATGTGTTGGAGGTTGTGGAGCGGCTTTGCGATCACGTGGCGATTATCAATCGCGGGAAGATCGTGACGGAAGGCGCGATGAAAGACCTGCGCGAAGGCGCTGAAACGCTGGAGGATGTTTTCGTGCGAGTGGTGGGGGCTGAAAGGGAGCACGGGAAGCTCGAATGGCTATAAACATTTATTGTGGCGCGCCGGCCGGACCGTCCACATGAAATCGCGCGCTCCCAAATGATTTCCGCCATCCTTCGCGCGCAACTGCTCAGCATGCGCAGCTTCCGGCTGCGCTCGCGCACGGGCGGTTCCATCTTCAGCGCGCTGACCGGACTTATCTTCTACGGCTTTTGGGCGGTTCTAGCATTCGGAGCCGAAGCGTTTTTCGCGAACCCGGACAATCGCGAATTGTTTCCGCTCGTCTTGTCGACCGGTCTGGCGATTGTCCTGTTGTACTGGCAACTCGCGCCGATCGCGACCGCCAGCATGGGTTCGTCGCTCGATTTGCGCAAGCTGCTGGTGTATCCGGTCCCGCACGAGAAATTGTTCTTCGTCGAAGTGTTGCTGCGCTTCACCACCTGCGCGGAGATGTTAATCGTTCTCGCCGGAGTATTCATCGGGCTGCTCCGCAATCCCGCGTACGGCGGAGCGGCCGCCCTGCCGCGCCTGGTCTTTCCGATGCTCCTGTTCATCGCGTTCAACGTGCTTCTGTCGGCCGGTTCGCGCAATCTTCTGGAACGCCTGTTGCTTCACAAACGGCTGCGGGAATTCGTCGTGCTTTTGATGGTTTTGGCTGGAGCCGTGCCGCAACTTCTGTTGGTCTCCGGTATTCGCCGCAATACGGTTGAGCGTTTCCTGCCGGTGTCCGCGATCTGGCCCTGGGCCGCGTTGAGCAGCGTGTTACTGAACACAGCCTTCACGCTGCCCGTTGCCATTCTCTCGATCTGCGTCGTCGCGGCGTACGCTTTCAGCCGGTGGCAATTTCAAAAAAGCTTGCGCGCGGACCATCATGTCGGTTCCGCCGCTCGTCCAGCGGAAATGGTCGATGGCCGTCCCTCGTGGATCGAGCGGCTTTACCGGCTGCCTTCCGCGCTGTTGCCCGATCCCCTCGCGGCCATGGTCGAAAAAGAGATTCGCTCGTTGAGCCGCACGCCGCGTTTCCGTCTGGTCTTTATCATGGGCTTTTCATTTGGACTGCTCGTGTGGCTTCCGACGACGCTCCGGCACCGGGCTTCGACACCCGGCTTCATGAGCGAAAATTTTCTGACGGTGGTCAGCATATACGCGCTCATCCTTCTCGGCCAGGTTTCCTATTGGAACGCGTTCGGCTTCGACCGGTCGGCCGCGCAGGTTTATTTCTCGCTGCCGGTCCCTTTCTCGAAAGCGCTGGCCGGCAAGAACATTGCGGCGGCGGTATTCATCTGCATCGAAGTATTTTTCGTGGTTCTCGTTACGCTCATCTTCCGCATTCACCTGGTTCCAATAAAAATCGTGGAAGCAATGGCCGTTTCCTTGACTGCCGGCCTCTATCTGCTCTCGGTCGGCAATCTCAGCTCGGTGCATTTTCCGCGGCCCATGACTCCCGAGAAGGTCACGCAGGGAGGCGCGGCGCGGAGCTTGAACGCTCTGGTATTTCTTTTCTTTCCCCTGGCATTGGCGCCGATCGGGTTGGCTTACTGGGCGCGCTACGTGTTTGACAGCCAATCCATCTTTTTCCTGCTGCTCGCGCTGGCCGCTTTGGTCGGCGGCGTAATTTATTGGATCTCGATGGAATCCGCAGTGACTCACGCGCAGCGGAATCGCGAGAAGATCCTGACGGAGTTATCCCGCGGCGATGGTCCGCTGATCTCGGAGTAGTATCTAATTACATGCGGCTCGCTCTCGTGTCACTCGCCATTTCTCTTCCGGCAGCCGGATTTGGTCAGGGCAAAATCGATCGAATCCTCAACGCCATTTCGTCCGTAACGGAATACCGCAAGGCGGCGATCTCGCCCGACGGCAAGCGGCTGGCCTACGTGCAGGCCTTGAAGAACAGGGACACCGCGGAATCGCGAAATAAGGCGATTTATGTTTTGGACTTGGCGCAACAGGGGAAAGCGGCACAGCGAATCACGGCCGGGGACGCCAAGACTCCCGCCGACGAACGCGGCGCCGCGTGGTCGCCGGACAGCTCGCGGTTGGCGTTTCTTTCGGATCGGATGAAGAGCGGCCAATTGCAACTTTACGTCACCGGTTTGAAGGGCGGAGCGAAGAAGCTCACGTCGCTGACCGGTTATCTCGCGGACCCGCGCTGGTCGCCGGATGGCAAGCGGATCGCAATTCTGTTCACCGAAAACGCTCCGCGCGCCGCCGGTCCGCTCGAACCCGCCACCAAGGACAAAGGCGTGGTGGAAGATAAATTTTTCGAGCAGCATCTCGCCATCGTGGACGCCGCAACGGGCCACGCGCGCAGCCTTTCTCCGGCCGATACTTATGTCTACGAATACGATTGGTCTCCCGACAGCCGCGGCATCGTCTATACCGCCTCAAAGGGAAATGGAGACAACAACTGGTGGATCGCTCAGTTGTATTCGATCGATGCCTCTAACGGAAATGTGAGGCATCTGGCGAAACCGGAAACGCAGATCGCCATCCCGCGATGGTCGCCCGATGGGGCAACGATCGCGTTCATCGGCGGCCTGATGAGCGATGAAGGATCGACAGGCGGCGACGTGTTTACAATCCCGGCCGCTGGCGGCACGCCGCGCGATATCACGCCCGGGCGCAAGACATCTCCAAGCTGGTTGAAGTGGACTGGCGCGAACCGCATCGCGATGACGGAAACGGTCGATGGCGGCACGGCCATTACGCAGCTCGATACGGCTGACGGCCAAACGGAGACGCTCTGGAAAGGGGACGAAACCATTCGCGCCGGCGATGAAGCGATTTCTCTTGCGAACGATGGTAGAACGTCGGCGCTGATCCGCAGCTCCTGGGAACGCGCGCCGGAAGTTTGGGCCGGGCGCATTGGCGATTGGCGGCCGAAGACGGAAGCGAACGCCAAGCTCAAGGCCAGTTGGGGAAAACAGGAGAAAATTCATTGGCAAAGCGGCGGCGTCGACGTGGAGGGCTGGCTGATCTTTCCGGAAATTTTCGATGCGGCCAAAAAATATCCGATGATCGTGTCCGTGCACGGCGGGCCGGCCGCCGCGAAGAAGCCCTCGTGGCCCACGACGTTCGATCCGATGCTGCTCTCGGCGGAAGGTTACTTCGTGCTTGCGCCGAATCCGCGCGGTAGTTATGGAGATGGGGAAGCGTTCACGCGCGCGAACGTGAAGGATTTCGGATACGGAGACCTGAAAGACATTTTGGCGGGAGTCGATGAAGCGATCCGCACGCGGCCGGTGGACGCGAAGCGCGTCGGCATCACCGGCTGGAGCTATGGCGGCTATATGACTATGTGGGCCGTTACCCAGACGCAGCGTTTTCGCGCCGCGGTCGCGGGAGCCGGAATTTCCAATTGGCAGAGCTACTACGGCGAGAATCTGATCGACCAGTGGATGATTCCCTATTTCGGCGCGGCCGTTTATGACGATCCGGCCGTGTACGCGAAGAGTTCTCCCATCACATTCATCAAGAACGTGAAGACGCCGACCCTGATCGTGGTGGGCGATAGCGACGCCGAATGCCCCGCTCCGCAATCCTACGAATTCTGGCATGCGCTGAAAACCGAGGGAGTCAAGACGCAGTTCGTGATTTACCCCAATGAAGGTCACCGGTTTCACGCGCCCGAGGACATCCACGATGTGATGCGGCGGATGATCGCGTGGTTCGACGAGAACATGCCGCCGGGGTAACGTTTAGAGCGATCGCGTATAGAACTGGGTGTTCGTTGGGGTTCGAGCCGGGTATCGGATCGTCAGCTCCAGCGTGACGAACTCCGGCCAGCCTGGCTCCGGATGCAAATTCCAGGAGATGAGTTGCCCCGGCACTCCCACGTCCACGCGCTCCTTGGGCGACTTGATCGACGCCATGTCGTTGTAGAGCGTTCGCCCGGTGAGCGGATCGCGCAAGTTCAGAACCAGAAGCGCATTCGTGTGCACCCGGCAATAGATTCCCAGGGTCTTGCCGCGAACCATGCGAACCTTCGGGAGCGTGCGCGTGTACAGGCGGTTTGCGGCCGCATCCATCTTTGCGCCGGCGGCAATCCATCGGCGGAACGTCCGGATCAGAGCGGAAGAAAAAGGCCGTCCTCCGCGCGGCATGCGGTGCGCCTCGCCGCGGCGTCCGTCGATGAAGTGGATTAACAAACTCCGTTCGGGATCCCCCGGGACGATCACCTTCCCGAGATTTCCGCCCCGCATCAGATCCGCATAGGTACGCATGTCGAGGCCGCCCGAATCGCCGTGGCAGCCGTAGCAATGCATCGCGAGCACGGGCGCAATCCGCCGGCTGTAGCTCACGGGCGGCGGCGGTGGCGCAAGAAATGGCATCGGGTGACCGCTGGCCGCGCTATTGCCAGCCGCCGCCCAAAGCGCGGTAGAGGTTGACTACGGCCGTGAGTTCGTCCCTCCGGAGGCGCGCCAAATCCAATTGGCCCTGGAACAGGTTGCGCTCGGCGTCCAGCACCTGCAGATAGCTATCGAGACCGCCGCGGTAGCGGACGGTGCTCAGGCGCTCGGTGTCTTCGAGCGCCTTGACCAGGAGCTCTTCCTGGGCGCGCTGCTCGGTGGTGCGGTTATAGGCCGTCAGCGCGTCGCTGACCTCGCGAAATGCCGTCGCGATGGACTTCTGGTAGAGGGCGAGTGCTTCCTGCCGTTGGGCCTCGCTGTAGCGGACGCCGTTACGAATGCGGCCGGCGTTAAAAATCGGTACCGTCGCCTGCGGAGAAATGCTGAAATTGCGCGCGGGGCCGATGAAGAGCCCCGTGAGCGCGCGGGATTGCACTCCGAGGAGTCCAGTCAGGGTGATTTCCGGGAAGTATTGCGCTTTCGCGGCCCCGATGTTGGCATTGGCCGCGACTAGCTGCTGTTCGGCTTCACGGATATCGGGACGGCGTTCGAGAAGTGCCGACGGAAGGCCGGCGGGTACCATGGCGGGAGCCGTAAAATCCGTGAGAGCTTTGCCGCGGGCAATGGACCCGGGGTTGCGGGCGGCGAGCAGGCTGAGAAGGTTTTCCGACTGCTCGATCTGGCGATGGTCCGCCGCGATTTGGGATGTGGCGGTGTAAAGGAACCCTTCGGCTTGGCGGACATCGAGCGAAGTCGCAACGCCTCCCTGGCGGCGGATGGTGGTGAGGTTCAGGCTTCTTTCCGCAACCTCGCGGGTCTTGAGCGCGATTTCGAGTTCCAGGTCGGCTTCGCGAAGAGAAAAATAGTTGCTTGTGACATCTCCGACGAGGGTGGTAAGCACTGCGCGCCGGCCTTCCTCCGTAGCCAAATATTGCGCGCGGGCGGCTTCCGTGAGGCGGCGGAGGCGGCCCCAAACGTCAAGTTCCCAATTGAGATTGAATCCCGCGTTGGTATAGCTGACGTCGAGGTTCGTGCCGCGTGGGATAAAGATAATCGAGCCGACCGACGAGCCTTTCTGGGCGGTGAAGCTGCCGAGTCCCGAAACCGTGGGGAAAAGGTTCGACCGGGCGATAGCGAACTGAGCGCGAGCTTCGAGGATGCGCGCGGCCGCGATCCGGAGATCGTAATTATCTCGCAGAGCGGCGTTGACGAGATCGGTTAATGGTGCGTCGTTGAACAGTGCCGGCCACTTGGTGTCCGCTAGGGAGCCGGCGGGCGAAGAAGCGGTGTCGGGAGCGCCCCTGAACTGCGCGGGAGCCTGGATCGCCGGGCGACGGTAATTGGGGCCTACGGCGCAGCCGGTGAGCAGAAGCACGCAGACGAAAAGTAAGAGACGCATCAGTCCGCGCCCGCCGGGGAGGGGGTCGCGGCGGGAACGGTTTGTTTCTTGCCGCGTTCGGCGATCCCGTCGATGACTTTGTAGAGCACCGGAACGACGAAGACGGCAAGCACGGTGGCGCAGATCATGCCGCCGAAAACGGCCGTGCCGAGCGCGCGCCGCGAGGATGCGCCGGCGCCGGTTGCGAACATCAAAGGCGCGACGCCAAGGAGAAAGGCGAAAGAGGTCATGAGAATGGGCCGGAGCCGGAGCTTGGCGGCTTCGATGGAGGCATCGGGAATCGACATGCCTTCTTCGCGCCGGAGTTTGGCGAATTCGACGATCAGAATTGCGTTCTTGGCGGCGAGACCGATGAGAGTCACAATGCCGATCTGAGTGTAAATGTCATACGGGTAGGAGCGAAGCCAGATGGCGGCGAGCGCGCCGAACATGCCGAGCGGAACGGCAAGGATCACGGCAAACGGAATGGACCAGCTTTCATACAGCGCGGCGAGAAAAAGGAATACCAGAACGGCGGCAAAACCGAAGATGAATCCTTCCTTGCCCGATGACAGTTTTTCCTGGAACACGGTGCCGGTCCACTCGTAGCCGAAGCCGGTGGGAAGGACCTGTTTTGCGATTTGCTCCATGACGGCCGCTGCCTGCCCGGAGCTTGCGCCGGGGGCATTGATGCCGATGAGGCGCGAGGCGCGGTAGCGATTGTAGCGGTAGACCACTTCCGGGCCGGCCATGGGTTCGACATGCACCAGCGTGCTGAGAGGAACCATGTCGTTCGACGCGGTTCGGACGTAGAAGCGGCTGATGTCGCTCGG
>JBPCKZ010000085.1:0-10527 GCA_051003795.1 Bryobacteraceae bacterium
TATACGACTGCATGATCGGCGATGCGATCCTGTTCCAGCGCGCCGACATGGTGGAAGCGGGCTGGAGCGTAATCGCGCCGGTTCAAGATGTCTGGAAGGCGCTTCCGCCGCGCAAATTTCCAAACTATGCCGCCGGCGGTTGGGGGCCGAAAGAGGCGGACGATCTCATGAAGCGCGATGGCCGCCAGTGGAGGAAGATCGAGTAGGGATCATTCGGCGGGACCATTGGTGAACCATTCTCCACTTTTGTGAAGGATGCTCGACGAGACGAAAGTGGGCGATGAATCGTCGAAAAACGCGCGGCGTCGACTCAGAGGTCCTCTGGATGGAGGCCAGTCTCTTTCCTGTTTTTTGAGTGTCCCACCAAGACGAAGCAGTGCGGCATAAACCCGTCTGGCTTTGGTCGCGCGCCAAACACTCACGCCGCGAACAGAACCCGGAGAGGCTCCGGAACCTCTTCGCCGTTCTCGATCATATCGGCCAATACCTGTAAGGCTATCGTTTTGACCTTCCGAACTGCTTCTTTCTCGACGCTGCCATAGGCCATGACGCCCGGAAGATCGGGTATGGAGGCGAGTATCCTTCCGTCCTCTTCGAGTTCAATTTCCAAGCGAAGCGGTTCGATTGTGACCATGGCAATTCCAGTTTACCGGACTTCTCCCGCCTGTGATTCCCCATTGCTGGAAGCCTGAACAATTAGACCGTTCGCCACATTTTCGAACGCCCAGACCGAGATGTCGCGCTTCGGCCGAAGCCAGCACCGGCTACGAGCGGCTGCTATACGACTGCACGATCGGCGATGCGATCCTGTCTCATGAAGCGCGATGGCCGCCAGTGGAGGAAGATCGAGTAGGAACCGGTCGGGCATGCGCCTCGGTGTTATGTTATCGAAGTGCATCGGCCCGCAACAATCTCGCGACGCGGTTTCCTGGCTCTGGCAAGTGCGGCTATTGCAGGTGGCGCTGAGCCGATCGTCGACCTTCACCAGCACACGAACTACGCGGGGCGCGCGAACGATCGACTTGTGGCCCATCAGCGCGCGATGGGCATTACGACGACGGTGCTGCTCCCGGCGGGGTCGCGGTTTGGACTCGCGGCGGGCGCGGGCGGCAACGACACGGTAGTCGCTATCGCGAAGCAATATCCAAAGGAGTTCGTTTTCTTCGCGAATGAGTTGCCCGACATACCCGAAACGAAGCGGGTGATCGAGAAATTCTTGAAAGCAGGCGCGATCGGCATCGGCGAACAGAAGTTTCACGTCGATTGCGATTCGAAGTATATGCAACTGGTGGCCGGCATCGCCAAGGATTACGGCGTACCCGTGTTGATGCATTTTCAGCACGAGACCTATAATCTGCACTTCGAGCGGTTTTATAAGATGCTCGACATGTATCCCACCGTCAACTTCATCGGACACGCGCAGACTTTCTGGGGCAACATCGACAAGAACCACCGGCAGGCCGTGATGTACCCGAAAGGACCGGTCACTCCGGGCGGCATCACGGACCGCCTGCTCTCCGATTACGCAAACATGTATGGCGACCTGTCGGCCGGCTCCGGTCTCAATGCGTTGCGCCGCGATGAAGACCACGCCCGTGAATTTCTCCAGCGCCACCAGGACAAATTTCTGTATGGCAGCGATTGCGACGACAAGGACGGCGCGGGAGAGACTTGCAGCGGTTCGCAACAGCTCGCTACCGTCCGCATGCTTGCTCCGGACGCGGGCGCCTTGCGCAAAATGCTGCACGATAATGCCTCGCGCGTTCTAAACCTGGCGTAAAGACGATCCGGATGTTGGACCGTCCCCGCATTTCGACATCGGCAGGCCGGGGGCGGCCGCCGCGATCAAACGCCCGGAATCAGACGGATCATCCCGATAGTCAACGAGAACACGCGGTCGTCGGGAGGCGCCATAAACGTCGGGCCGGCCTGAATCTCGATGCGGTATTCCGGCGCTTCCGCCACGTCCGCCTCAAACACGAAAACACCGCTTCTCTCGATCCGCATTTCGCGCAGGAATTCGCCGTTTGCCCTTACTTGGATCTTTACCGGCTCGTTCCGCTCGAATGCCTGGTCGGTAGCCTGTCCGCGAATGCGCAGCCGCGCGGGGCCGGGATGCACGCGCTCGAGCCGCGCGGAAGCGCGTTCCCCGATCCAGCGGTATTCCGCGCCTTTCAAACCTTCCAGGTCGGACCAGCCTTCGATCAGCCGCGCTTCGTGCCCGGGCATTGAAAAGTCGATGATGTCGGCGCGATCCCCCGGGTAAAGTTCCATGCGTTCAGCGGCCGGCAGCAGGTTGTAAACGCCGTCTTGCTCGAAGGTCTCGTAACCGCATTGCGAACAACGCAGCAGACCCGCTTGCCGTTCGAGCGCTCCCCGGCAATCCGGACAGCGCAGGTATTTTTCCAGATCGGTCACCGGCGGATACGAAGCCGGTCCGATGCCCTCCTTCCGGCAAATCGCGGCGAGCGTTCCCCCGAGGAATTTCGCGGCTTGCCATTGCGAACGATTCGGATCGAGGCGAATGGCGGCGCGCTTCGCGATGCGTTCTCCCCACCCGCGCTCCGGCACGAAAACTTCGTAGACGTGCGCGGTGAAATGTTTGCGAATCAGCTCGTTCCAATCGCCCAGGCGCATGCTATGGTTCTGGCGAATGCCGAAACTCTCCTCCTGATCGGCGCCGATCACATCGCGAACCAGGAAACCGAGCAGGCCCCAGTCATGCAGCTTGCGCTCCCAAGGCCTCATCAGGTTGTAATAGTTCGCGCGATACAGCCGCATCGAAAGGACGCGCCGGAGAGGCTCTTCGGCCAGCAGGAAAATACCGCCGGGCGCGAGCACGCGTTTCACTTCGAGAAAAATGCTCTCGAGGTTCATGAACTGGCTCAGCGTTTGGAAAACCATCACCATGCGCAGCGATTCATCGCGGAAGGGCAGGCGCGCGCCATCGCCTGCAATTCGTACCGGCGCCCGTGAGTAGCCCCATCGATCCATCAACGCGATTCCGTGGCGCAGGGCGTCGGCTGAAAGATCGAGCGCGAATCCCCGTGCCCCGAATTCGTTCGCCAGCATGTAACTGGTATGGCCCGCGTTCGCGCCGAGTTCAAGAAACGGCGAGACTGCGCCGATGAAATCCAGATGTTTGCGAATGACCGCGCCGCGATTCCGATTCTGTTCGGCGTACGCGGCGGCGGCCCGCTCCGGTTCCCCCAGGGAAGCGAAATTGTGAAACTCCACTTCGGCGCGCTTCACGGAAAAGGACTGCGCCTCGGCGGGCGGGTTCGGCATCCATTCATAATAGGACGACATGTTGCATCGAGGTCTTCCGTTTCTAATCGCGGCTCTCTTTGCGGCTTCCGGCCTGCGCGCGGACGATTGGAGCATGTTCGGGCACGACCCGGCGCATTCCAGCTCCAACGCCTTTGAAACTCAAATCGATGCCGCGAACATCGGCCAACTGCAACCGGCGTGGTCGGTTTCCGTCGGAGCGCCCATCGCTTCGGGCGTCACCGTGTCCGATGGCGTGCTCTACTTCGGCGCTTGGGATGGCAGTTTCTACGCGCTGAACGCATCCGACGGAACGGTGATCTGGAGGCAGTTTCTCGGCCGCGCTCCTTCGCCCAATGACGCCAGTTGCCAGCCTGGCATTGGCGTCACCTCCCAGCCCGCGCTTATTGGCGGCCAGGTTTACGTAGGGGGCGGGGACTCGGCCCTGTATGCGCTCGACAAGTACGGCGGGAACATCGTTTCGCGGACGCCGCTGGCCGATCCTGGCAGCGGCGCGTATATCTGGTCGTCCGTAACCGTTTCGCAAGGCGTGCTCTATATCGGACTGGCGTCGCTCGGCGATTGCCCGCTGGTTCGCGGCGCGCTCGCGCGCGTGGATCCCGCCGATCCCGCCCATCCGTCGATCAAGTATCTTGCACCGGAAAACCCGGCCGACGCCGGCGCGGGAATCTGGTCAACTCCAGCGATCGACGAATCGACGAACACAGTCTACGTGACCACCGGTACCGGCGATCAGGATGCCGACCGCGGACTCTGGGGCGGAACAATGCTCGCCTTGGATGCGGTTACGCTCCACGTCCAAGCGCACTACTTTCTGCCCACGAATTCGCTGGTGCAAGATATCGAGTGGGGATCGTCGCCCACGATATTCCATAAGCAGGATGGCTCGACGATAGTTGCCGCTTCCGGTAAAGACGGCATTCTCTACGCTCGCAATGCGGGGAGCCTCACTTTCGCGTGGACCGTCAAGCTGGCCGTACAATGCGTTTCGCCCGAGCAAGGCTGCGGTTCCTTATCGACTCCCGCCTTCGACGGCGAGACGCTTTTCACGGGTGCTGGCGATAGCAACGTGGAAGACGATCCGCTCGGCACGGTTTATGCGCTCAATCCGGAAAACGGCGCGACCGTGTGGAGGCGTGCGACGGACGGAGTAGTCATCGCGCCGGTGACCGTGGCGAACGGCCTGGTGTATGTGTCCACGACGCTAGGCCTGCTGATCTTCGATGCGGCAAGCGGCGACGAGTTGTGGGACGACGGGCAGCGTGGAACTCTGTATAGCCAACCGGTCGTCGTGGATGGGACTGTCTACTCTACCTATGTTACCGGCGAGGTGGTGGCGTGGCGATTGGGAACGTTACCCAATGACCCTGTATCATCGCAAGGTCGACCTTTCCTTCGGAAGTAAGGATGATGAGATTGGCGGGCTTGCCTGCCGCGATCGCTCCTCCTTCTTGCTCCGGCATCACGGTCTTCCCGACGCCATCCACGCGTTGCGAGTCTTGCGGGATTGGGACGCTCGCCCGCGGACCTGCCGCGCGGATGCGCGATCCATCCACCACAATCACCGAATCCAGTAAGGGGGCGGCCCCGGTGCCATCTTTTAGCGTCGCTCCGATAATCGCCTTGATCGGACGCGACGGCTGATCTTGGCAGCCGGCAAGTACGAACACGAGCGGCAAGACCGTGGACAGATTCAATGTCCATGATCGTACATCTCGAATAAGTACAAATCAACTGACGTTAACGGACGAACGTAAAAATTCGCGCCGCCGGCCTATCATCGAAATCGTGTCTTACGCATTCAGAAGCCTACCGGAGGATCACGCATGAATTTTCGAATAGAGCGCAAGGCGCTACTACTCATTGCCTTCGCCGCGTTTGGCGCATCGCGCCTAATGGCAGGTTTGTTCACGGTAAACCCGACGGATAATGCCGCGACTCTGGCGCAAACTTTCCTGGGGCCAGGCATCGCTATCGTCGGTACGCCGGCTCTTAGTTCGCAACCCGGACAGTCCGGCACGTTTACGGATTTCAACTCCGGTCCCTATACACAAGCGGGCGGCGGCTCGGGCCAGTACAATATTCCGTCCGGCTTCGTGCTGACCACGGGAGTTGCCACGGCGGGAACCGGCTATTACATTGGCGGCCCGAACGCGGACCTGTCCGGAAGCGGCAATCCACTACTTTCCGCTCTCGCCGGGACCAATACATTTGACGCCGACACCCTCACCATCCAATTTACGAGCGCGAATCCCACTTTGTCGCTGAACTATGCGTTTGCTTCCGCCGAGTATCCGAATTCCGTCGGAAGCCAATTTGTCGACGCTTTCGGAATCTTCGTGAACGGAACCAACATTGCGCTGGTACCCGGCACAACCACGCCCGTCTCGATCAACGGCGTGAATGTGGGCGTGAATTCCAAGTATTTCACGCAATACTCAAACCCCGGCACACCGTTCAATTACGGCGGCGTGACAACCCTTCTCACGGCACGGGCGAACGTGTCCACTACCTCGGTAAACACGATCCAGTTCGCCATCGCCGACGCCTCGGACGGGAATGTGGATTCAGCCCTCTTCGTCCAGGGCGCCGGTGGCGCGGCGGCGGTTCCGGAACCGGCTAGCTTGCTTTTATTTTCCGTTGGCCTTGTGTTTTTCGGCGCGGTTGCCGGCCTGCGCCGCGAGTCAACAACGCGCAACATCTAACTTTTCACTGGCAGAGGAGAAAACATGCTTAAACATTTCAAAAATATCGCTCTCAGCGCTTTCTTAACGTTCACGGTCATAGGCACGGCAACCCGCGCCCACGCTCAATCCACGGGTGCCGTGTTCGCCATGACCAACCGGGCCGGTAACAACGAAGTCGTGGCATTCAGCCGCGCGGCCGACGGTACCTTGACGCAGACCGGCCGTTACTCTACTCGCGGGAATGGAATCGGAACGGATTTCGATACGCAGGGCGGCCTCATGCTCAGCGTCGATAATCGCTTTCTCTATGCCTGCAACCCGGGAAGCGACAACGTGACTGTGTTCGCGGTGAATGGGTCCGCGTTGACGTTCCTTCAGAAAATCTACGCGGGCGATGAGCCGACCAGCATTACCATCCATGGCAATTTGCTTTACGTTCTGGATAGCTCGGTAGCAAGCAACCAGATAACCGGTTTCACGATAGCGAGCGACGGTACGTTGACCCCATTAGCGGGTTCGACAACCATGTTGGGGACGCCGATCGCAGTGCCAGGAGTCGTCAGGTTTAGTCCCGACGGCCGCGTGCTGGTCGTTACCGAGAAGACCACGAGCTTGATCGACGTGTTTCCGGTCGGAGCGAATGGGATTCCCGGCCCGGCTATAAGCAACAAATCGTTCGGCCCACGATCCTTTGCCGCCGCTTTCAAAAACGACGGACGTTTGTTGGTAGTTGAATCCGGACTTCCCACGTTTAACAACGCGGGAATTTCTTCCTACAATGTCGATTCAACCGGCGGGACGCTCTCCGTAATCACGGGATCCGCGAAAAACGGGCAGACGGATGGATGTTGGGTAGTGATTACCAACGATCAGCAGTACGCGTTCACGGCGAACTTCGTGAGTAGTACGCTTTCCAGCTTTAGGCTCGGAACCGACGGCACGGTCGCGCTTATCAACGGCACCGCCGCTTCTCCGGGAGCTATGAGCCAACCGACGGATCTCGGTTTCAGCGCGGATAGTCGTTATCTGTATAATCTTCTTCGGGGAACCGGTGGCGTGGCGGCTTTTCGCGTGGAAACGAATGGCAGCCTCACGCCTTTGGGCATCTTTGGTGTCGGCGCAGGCCTGCCGGTCAACGACGGCGCTTCGGGCTTGGCTTCTTACTAATTATCGAGCGGACAATGGCAAACACGATTCCACGAAGCGAAACGATGACTCCTCAAATGGTCGCGGCGCTCGTTCTACGTTATGGACTAGTTCTCGTTATCCTTTGGATTGGGGCCATGAAATTTACCGAATACGAAGCGAAGGGCATTCAGCCCCTGGTGGCCCACAGTCCGCTGATGAGCTGGATGTACGGGATCTTAAGCGTCACGGGGGTTTCGAAATTGCTTGGTGTCGTTGAACTCACGATTGCCGCGCTCATTGCGTTGCGTCCGATTTCGGCGCGGGCCTGCGAGCTGGGCAGCGTAATGGCGATGGCGATGTTCCTGATCACGCTGACGTTTCTATTCTCCACGCCTGGTTGGGAGCCCACGCTGGGCGGATTTCCGGCGCTTTCCGCCGCCGTCGGGCAGTTCGTGATCAAGGACTTGGTCCTGTTCGGAGCGGCTTTCTGGTCCTTCGCGGAATCGCGGAACGTATCACACCCGGCTCTTCTAGACGCGAAGGGAATCTAATAGTGACGACCAAACAAAACGAATCTCGAGTCGTTGCCGGATATGACGGGAAGGAACTGCCCCTGGCAGGTTATGCGGCGCTGGTAGGTATCTACACGGCTGGGTTCGCGGCCTTTCTGTTCGCCGCAAAGAGCCGGCGTCGCGATTTGCCGGAACGGATCGGGCTCGGGGATTTGCTGCTCTTCGGGGTGGGCACGTTTAAGCTCAGCCGGATCATTGCCAAGGATCGGGTGACGAGCCCATTCCGCGCGCCATTCACTACTTATGAGGGGCCGGGCGACACCAACGAGTTGAAAGAGAAATCGCGCGGCGAGGGAATGCAGCGCGCGCTCGGAGATCTGCTTACTTGCCCGTGGTGCATGGGACCGTGGGCTGCCGCCGCGCTAGCCTACGGATTCGTGCTCGCACCGCGCCCCGCCCGTCTTGCGGCCGGTATCCTGTCCGCTACGGCCATCTCCGACGCATTGCACCTGGGACACGACGCCCTCGTCAAAGAGACGAAGTAGCGTTCGATGTCAGAGTCCATGGCCGCGGATAGAAAAGGCGATACAAAAAGTGGCGACAATCACGCGCCGGGAAGTGCTTCCGCTTTCCTGTTTGCCACTGGAATCGAGTGTAGTTATCCCGTCATTGGTGGCGGTTCTTTGCGGGTCGATGAGCTGGAATCCACTCGGCACTACCAGTACTGGCGCGACGACCTTCGGCTTACCAGCGAGCTTGGGATTCGCGTGCTTCGCTACGGCGTTCCCTACTACAAGGTAAACACCGGGCCGGGTGTCTACGATTGGTCGTTCCTCGATGAGGTTCTCCGGGAAATGCAGCGCCTTGGCATTGAACCGATCCTGGACTTGTGTCACTTCGGGATGCCATCCTGGCTCGGCAATTCATTCCAAAATCCGGATTTTCCGACCGCGTTCGCGGCGTACGCTCGCGTCGTCGCGGAACGCTATCCGTGGATCAGACTCTACACTCCCGTTAATGAAATGTATATCTGCGCTAAATTCAGCGCGCAGCTAGGCTGGTGGAACGAGCGGGAAAAAAGCGACCGCGCTTACCTTACCGCCACGCGCAATCTGGCGAAAGCCAGCCGTTTGGGGATGCGCGAGATCATGACCGCAACGCCTCAGGCCGTCTTCATCCAAAGCGAAGCGAGCGAGCAGACTCACACCGTTTGCGGCTGCGAAGACAATCGGAAGCGCGTGGAGTGGGACAACCAGCTTCGTTTTCTCGCCCTGGACTTACTCTATGGCCATCAGGTCCGAGCCGACGTGCATGCCTGGCTGCTAGATAACGGGATGTCTCGGGAGGAGTATCGCTGGTTCATGAGCGACGGCCTGGCATCCCGTTGCGTGATGGGAAACGACTATTACGCGGGGAATGAGCGCATTCTGCAGCACGATGGATCGGTGTCGCAGCAGGGAGAGGTGTTCGGCTGGTATCTGGTTACGCGCCAGTATTACGACCGGTATCGCAAGCCGCTCATGCACACCGAGACGAATAACAGCGGCGCGGGCGACGCAGTCGAGTGGCTGTGGAAACAGTGGCAGAACATCCTGTTTATGAGAGCCAAAGGCGTTCCAGTGCTCGGGTTTACCTGGTTCAGCCTCACCGACCAGGTCGACTGGGACACGCAGTTACGTGAACCGAACGGAACGGTTAACCCTTGGGGGCTTTACGATCTGGATCGCAAGATCCGGCCGGTCGGGGAAGCGTACCGCAATCTGATTCAAGAGTTCAGTTGGCTTCCAGTGGTGCCTAATGGCGACTTCTTCGACGTCACATAGCGGCTTCCGCGCCGAACCATCCGACGAGGATCAGCCGGGCGAGCGTTTCTTCTCGCAAGCGACGACGCAACCAGTTCCGCAAAAGCCAACTGGTGCTCGCGCGACAGTAGCGATTGCCCGCACCGAAGAGCGCTATCGGGATCTCGAGGCGATTTATGCGCTCACAAAGGAGGCCATCGATCGTCTTGGCGGGATCGCTGCCTTCGTCCGGCTGGACAATCCGTTCTAATCAAGCCGAACCAGACCGGCGCATTTCTGGCGGACGAAGGGATGACAACCGATCCCCGCCTGGTCGCCGCGCTGGTCCGTCTTTGCCGGGACGCGGGAGCGCACCGCGTTAATGTAGCCGAAGGTTCCGGGATGGACGACACCATGGTTGTGATGCGGACCACCGGCATGACTGCGGCGGCGCGGGCGGCGGGCGCCAGCAACACCATGATGCTCATTGCTTCGCGGAGTACGTGGACATTATGTCGGTGACGAAACCGGCGCTACACGTCTGCGATGCCATTGTCGTCGGTGAGGGCGACGGTCCTGTCGCCAATACCCCTCGCTGGTGCGGATGCGTGCTGGCCTCCACCGACCCGGTCGCGATGGACGTCACGATCTGCCGCCTTTTCTCGCTCAATCCTTCCGAGCATAAATTCGCCGCCGAGGGAGCCGAGCGCGGGCTTGGGACCAACAATCCGGACGAGATTGCGGTGTTGGGAACTCCTCTTGAGGAAGCTAGGATTGAGGTGCGCCGCCCGAGGAAGGGCTGGGACTATTTTCCATTCAATATTTTCGTCGGTAAGGGAGTTACTTATGCCGGCACGTTGGGCCATTGGAAGTCCATTGCGGACGCGTTCTTGAAAGACGGCACCTGGGTCAGTGTAATTGCCGCGCGGGGAGTGCCGACGTTCCTCATTGGCGATGTGGAGGACCCCGAATTCGAACGGCATGTCGCGCACGGTCCGTACATCGTAATCGACGACGCCGCGCCGGCCCGGTACCGGCTCGACCCGCGCGTGCATTTCCTTTCCGGTCACCCCGTTCTGCATACCATGCTGCCCGGCATGCTGAAGGGCCTGGGGCTAACTGCACCCGCGA
>JBPCKZ010000086.1:0-59172 GCA_051003795.1 Bryobacteraceae bacterium
TATGCGCTCAGCTCAAAGTGGAAGCGGCGACCCACCTCGATGAATTGATCGATTCGGTGGATGGATATTCCACGTCGGAGCTGCTCGCCGCGCTGTTCGAGCTCGAAATGCTCGGGCTCGTGAAACAACTGCCTGGAAAAAACTTCGTTAAGGTGTGGTAACCGTGCGCGTGAAGCGATCGCATTCTCGTCCTCCTCGATCCGCCTGGTTAACTAAACTTTCGGATGCTGCCGGTGCCAGCCGGTGCGGCTCTGAAACTCCTTCCCGACCGCGATCAGCGTATTCTCCGAAAATGGCGGCCCGACCAGTTGCAGACCTACCGGAAGCCCATCCGCGAAGCCGCACGGTATCGAGAGCGCGGGCAAACCGGCGAGATTCCCCGCCGCGATGAGCCCGCTCATGCCGGGGTCTATTGACGGCGCGGCCCCGTCGGGCTTGCCGCCGTCGAGCGGGTCGGCTATCGCCGGAGCGGTCCCCAGCCGCGCTGGAGCCACCAGAACGTCGACATCGGAAAACAGTTTCCGGAACTCCGTCTTGATTACCGTCCGCACGCGCATGGCTTTCAGATAATCCTTGGCCGGAATCTCCAACCCCGCGCGAAGACCGGCGGCCTGTTTCGGATCGGCTAAGTCGTCGACTTTGCCGTCCGCGATCAGCGGCTCGAAAATTGAAGACCCTTCGGCTGAAATAATGGTGCCGGTCAAAAGCCCGTACGGGAAATCGGGCAGCTTCGTTTCCACCATTTGGATGCCCATTTCGCGAATAACGGCGAGCGCTCGATCGAACGTGGGGCGCGCCGTCGCTTGCGTCCACGAGGCGTAATCGACCGGAGCAAAACCGATGCGAATCTCGCTCATTTTCCGGAAATATTCCGGCGTGTAATAGAAGCTCTTGCCGGCCGAGGAGGGATCGTTCGAATCGCTCCCGGCAATGGCTTGTAAAACCAGCGCGCAATCTTCCGCCGAATGGCAGATCGGACCGAGTTTATCCATGGTCCAGGACAGCGCCATGGCGCCGTGGCGGCTCACTAGCCCGTAGGTGGGCCGCAGTCCCGTGACACCGCAAAACGCGGCGGGCGTCACGATGGAACCCGACGTTTCGGAGCCGATCGCAAACGGGACCAACCCCGCCGCCACCGCGGCTGCCGAGCCGCTCGACGAACCGCCCGACCAGCGCGTTTTATCCCACGGATTCAAGCCGGGGCCGAACATGGACGCGCCCGCAATGCGATATCCTCCGCCTCCCGCTAGTTCCACCATCGCCAGCTTGCCGATGAGTAGCGCGCCGGTCTTGTCGAGCTTCTTGATTACGGTCGCGTCGTAATCGAACACCTGCTCGGCGTAAGGCTTCGCGCCCCACGTGGTGGGGTATCCGGCGAGGCTCAACAAGTCTTTCGCGCCAAACGGGATGCCCTGCAGAGGTCCGCGAAAGCGTTCCCGCTTGAGATCGGCATCCACCTCTTTAGCTTTCTTGAGGGCTTCTTTCGTGAGGGGGAGAGCGAGCGCGTTGAAAGTAGGGCCGAGCGTTTCGAGGCGTTCGGCGAATGCTTTGGTGAGTTGGACCGCCGGGATCTCGCGCGATTTGAGCTTGGCGCTCAGCTCCGGGATGGTCGCGAAGAAGAGTTGAGGATCGAAGTCGGCGCGCATTGTCCTAAGCGGCCTTAGGCTTTGAAGATGAATGCCGGCTCAGTCGCCATGGGCATCGCGATCTTCGCCAGTTTGTCGCCGCTGCGTTGCATTTGTTCTCTCGCCGCGTTAAGCCAGTCCTGCGGCGCCGGCGGAGTCTGGGCCGCCACCACGGGAACCGCGGCCGCCGCCTGCATCAGCGCCCGTCGCGTAATTTTCATGCTCGCATTGTATCCCGTCAAGCCAGCGCTTGTTCCGCCGCTTTCTGCATCGCGCTACGCGGGGCGGATTCCCCCGTCCAAATCTCGAATTGCGCGACCGCCTGCTCGATGAACATCCTCAGCCCGGGAATCACCGCCTTCCCCTGCTCCCGCGCACGCCGCAAGAGGAGAGTCTCCTGAGGGTTGTAGACCATGTCGAAAACGATATCCGCCGGAATCGAACCCTCGAAAAAACATTGATCCACATTTGGAAACATCCCGAGGGGCGTTGCGTGGACGAGAGCGTCGAACTTCTCCTTATTCGCCTGCTCTCGCGAAAAAACCTTGCCGCCGCACGCGCGAGCGAGCGATCGCAGGCGGTCCAGGTTACGACCCACCAACGAAACTTTCGCGCCCGCGTCGGCCAGCGCGCAGGCGGCTCCGCGCGCCGCGCCGCCGCTGCCCGCAATCAGGACGGAGGAGTTCGCGAGGCGAAGTTGTTTCGCGAGGGGCTGAAGCACGCCCGCCACGTCCGTATTCGTGCCGCGCCACTTGCCCGCCTTCCGCCAAACGGTGTTTACCGCGCCAATGCGGCGGGCGAGCGGATCGATCGTGTCCAGGTATTTCATCACCTTTTCCTTGTGCGGAATGGTCACGCTGAAGCCGCGGACGGGGAGCTTTTCGCAGAGCGTGAAAAAATCCCGCAGCTGCGCGGGAGGCACCAGGAAAGGCAGATACACGGCATCCAGGCGGCGGGATTGGAATGCGCGATTGTGAACCGCGGGTGAAATCGAATGCCGCACCGGATCGGCGGCCACGCCGTAGATTTTGGCGTTTTTCGAAAACGCTTCGATTCTGTAGAGATGCCGCAAGCGCTTCGCGCAGACCTGGCCCGGCGCGGTCCCGTGGGCCGAAATCGGTGCGGCATAGGTGAAAATGCCGCCGAAACCGGGCCCGAGCACGCGGCTGGGGAACCCCATTTCTCCCATGGCGAGAACAATCAGCGGAACGCGCGGGCTGGCGCGGCCGGCTTCGAGAACACGCCCGTTGTCGGATGGCTTGCGCGCGGTGGTAACCACTTTGTACGCGTCGGCGGGGATGCGCCGGACGTGGCGCAAAATGGTTTCCAGTTGCGGGGTGTTATCGAAGTTGTGATAAGAAACGATCAATTGCGAGTGGACGCGGAAGGCGCTCAACTTCTCCGCAACCAGCTCGGCCGTCTCGATCTCGATATCCACCGCGCACGCGCCGTTTCGCACGGCGAGGTCCAGGATGCGGAGCTGCTCGTCGATTCCTCCATGAAAATTACCGTGGTTTGAATGTCGCCGGCAGGTGGCAAGAATCAGGCAGTGCGGAAACCCATCGAGAAATTTGCGAATCGCGGCGGCCCCGCGCTCCGGTTCCGGCAAGTAGTCGAGACGGAACTCGAGAAACGTTTCACCCGCTTCCGCCTCGGCGCGCGCATTTTCGAGAAGCGCTTCGATGTCCGGGAATCCCAGGGCAACGCAAATCTTCGGGAACTTCCGCTTCTGCGCCATCTTCGCTCCAACCGGAACTAGGCCGCCGTAGCAGCCAAGCGGGCTTTCCAGGCGTCCAATATAGCAGCCGTGGCGGTCGCGCCGAAACGCGCGCACCCCAGATCGTAAACTTCCAGCGCCTTTTCGAGCGTTCGGACTCCCGCCGCGGCCTTGACGCCAATCTCATCCGGGAGATTCGCGCGCATCAGCTTTAAATCCGCGACCGTATATCCAGTGGGAGCGAAGCCGGTCGACGTCTTCACGAAATCGACTTCCGCGCGCGCGCAGATCCGGCACGCCACGATCTTGAGTTCATCCGTCAGATATGCATTTTCGAGGATCACCTTCAAAAGCGCGCCCGATTTGTGGCACGCCTCCGACATCTGCATAAGCTCCATCTCGACGTATTGAAACTGCCGTGACAGCAACTTCGAGATGTTGACGACCATGTCGATCTCTTTCGCGCCGCGGCGCAACAGATCGCGCGTTTCGTAAAGCTTCGTGCCGGTGTTCTGATCGCCGTGCGGAAAGCCGGAAACGCTGCCCGCGGCGACACCGCTATTCTCCAAAATGCGCACCGCGATATCGATGTCGCAGGGCCGCACGCTCACGCTCGCGACTGCGTACCGGTTGGCGAGTTCGCAGCCGGCGATCGCTTGCTCTTCGGTCAACTCGGGACGCACCAGCGAATGATCGATCATCTTCGCCAGCCCTTCGTACGTCGTTAGGGGCGGCCGGGCCTGCTGCCGGTTCTGATCCATAGCGTTCCCCACTGCTCTATGTTGGTACGGAGATTTTTCGTTCCGGCAAACCAATCTTCGTGATGGAAGTTGCCGAAATTGCCTGCGCCGCGCTCCTTTTCGTCCAGGTCGCCCAGCGCGATGTTGAGGCCCATGGCACGGTCGCCCATTGCGGTTGAGTAAAACTTTCCGGGCGCGACTTCGAGACAAGGATCGAAGTTCACGGCCCACTCGATAATATAGCCTTTGCCGCCCGGCTTGGGCTTTGCGGCGGCCTCCTGGGCTCCGGTCACGATCCAGCGCCGGTAGGTATTCCACGCTTCCAGGCTCTTGCGCGGCTCGCCTTCGAGCAGACCGCCTTTGCCGACGCCCCCCTTGCGCGATTTCGTCAGGTTGCAAACCATTTGCCAGGAGGAGCCGTTGCCCGCGGCACCCTCGTCGCCGGTCCAACGATTGGTCGCGTTGATGAGCAATTCCATCTCATCGCCGAACCAAGGGAAGCCCTCGCGGGTGAGTTCGTGAGCTTTTGGATTTTCATCGGGCAGCCAGCGTGGCGTGTCGATTCCATAGAGCACGTCGTCGGTCACGTCGAACGCGAAGTAAAGGCGTTTGCCGTCATGCTTCACGTAGCCATGTAGAGACAGATCCTTAGGATCGGTGGTAGGAGAGAACTGCGGAATCCAATCTTTCACGCCGAAGAATTCGGTGGCGTCGGACCATTCACCGGGCGAGATTACGCCGTCGACCGTGGGAGTTTTGCCGGCATAGGCGTTAAGCTGGCGCGGAAAATCGCCGGCGCTTAGGATCAGCCCGAAGGCGAGGAGAATTATAGTGGCCCGCATCACCGCCGCCGCACGGGGCGCGCCGGCACGCCAAGCCCGAGCGCCTTCAACTGGCCCTTGGCGCTGGCGGCCAGGTCGCTCCTCGGAAATTTATCGATGAGCGCCTGAAACTCCTGCACGCCCTTGTCCCGCTGCCCGCTTTGCACCAGGGACTTGCCCTTCATGAAGTAAGCGTCCGGCGTGCGGCTATTCACCGGATAACGCTCAATCACCGCATCGAAATCCTGAATCGCCACCGGCAAATTGCCCTGCGCGTAGTGAATCTGCCCGATGTTAAATTGCGCGCCCGGCGCCAGGTCCGTGGTCCCATAGAACTTCAGATAATCCTGGAATTCGGCCAGTGCCAGATCGGGCTTGCCGCTCTTCATGTCGCGCATGGCGCTTTGCCATAAGACCTCCGCCCGCACCTGTGGAACCACCGGAGCCGCGACCGGTGGAGGGTTCGCCGCGGGACCCTGCGAAATCGCGGGCGCCGGCGGGGGTGCGGGAGCCGCCATTGTCCGCACCGCCGTTTGCACGTCCACAAGCTGCTGTTGAATCTTCCCCATTCTGGCGGTCAGATCTTTTACGGCTTCGGTGAGGGCCTGCATATCTCCGCTCATCGCATCCACTTTTGCGCCCACCGTGGCAACGGGCGCAACCACCTGCTTCGATTGCGCCCGCATCTGATCGCCGACAGTCTTCTCGATATTCGCCATCGCCGCGTTGGTTTTGTTGGTTGCGTCGAGCGCCTGCTGCAGGATCACCTGCATGTTGACCAGGCGCTGGTCGAAACTCGTTTGCAGGGTGGTGATCTGCTGCTGCAGTTGCGCCACGTCCCGCTGCAACTCGATCATGTCCCGGTTCGCGGCGGGCGCGACGAGGGCATCCGATAGAATCAAAGCGGACAGTACGACCCAACGCGGCTTCATCTTATTGACCGGTGGTCAAGTGCGCCCTGCGATTGAGCTGATAGCAGGATTCGGTCGCTTCCGTGCATTGCGGACGCTCCTTGCCATAGCTGATGGTCTTCAGCTTATCCGGTGGAACACCCAGCAGCGTCAAGAACTCCTTCGCGGCCGAGGCGCGCCGGTCGCCCAGTCCGAGATTATATTCGGCCGATCCGCGCTCGTCGCCATGTCCTTCAATCACGATCGTGGCGCTCGGAAAATCGGTGAAGATGCCCTTTAGCGCGTCGGCGTCTTTGGTCAACGCGGTGCGTGCGTCCTCGCGAATGCTGCTCGAATCGTAGTCGAAATAGGCGTCCTGAACCTGGCTCGCGAGACGCGATTCCAAAGTTCCGGTACCCGTTGTAACCGCCGGAGGGGGCGGAGGCGCGGCGCTGGTTACATTCACGGTGGCGGTGGCCGAAACATCGCCCATCGGTCCGCGCGCGGTCAATTTGTACGTGGTCGATTCGCTCGGAATAATCTTTCGGCTGCCGTTGCTCTGCACGGTACCGATGCCATTATCGATCGTTACTTCCGTTGCGTTGCTCACCGACCAGCGCAGCAAGGCGGACTGGCCGCGCTCCACCGTGGAAGGCTCCACGGCGAAGTCGAGCACCGCCGGCTTGCCCGGCGCCGGCGTTGGATTATTATTCTGCGCGACCGGAGCCGGAGGCGTGACCGGCGTCACCACCTTCTTCTTGCAACCGGCCGCAACCATCGTCAACAGCACGGTTGTGCAAATGAGCCCGCGTCTACTTTTCTTCGACATCACCCCTCCAAAAGAATTGAGTCACCGTTAAACCTATTTTCCCCAAACCCCGAACTGATTGCCGCCCTGAGTTGTCAATTGCTGTAACTGCGTTCCGTCCGCCAGCATGGTCCAGAGCTGCGGTTTGCCCGTTCGCGTCGAAGTGAAAACCAAGTGGCGTCCATCGGGAGCCCAATTGGGATTTTCGTTCTTGCCCGCGCCGAATGTGAGCTGATCGAACTGCCGGCTCGCCACATCCATCAGGAAGACGTTGAACTCGCCTTTGGCGTAGCCGCGCGTCCAGGCGTACAAAATATGCTGCCCGTCGGGATGCCAGGAAGGATTTGCCGCCTCGCCTTCGCCATTGGTCAGACGCTCGACGTCCGCGCCGTCGGTATTCATGCGGAAGATTTGCTGCGGCCCGGACCGGCCGGAAACGAACACCAGCTCATTGCCGGTCTTCGGATTCACCTTCGGCTCCACCTCGATCGCCCGCGTGGTGGAGATGCGCCGGAGTCCGCTTCCGTCGAGATTCGCGACATAAATCTGCGCATAACCGCTGGCCGACGACGAATAATAGATCCGCTTGCCATCCGGCGTGAAAGTGGCCGTCTCGTTTAGTGAAGCTTGCTGGTTGTAGAAAGCCAGTTGCCGGTTTGTTTCGGTCGACCAGAGCATGATGCGCGGCTGCCCTTTCGCGAAACTCGTAAACGCGAGCTTTGCGCCGTCGGGCGAAACCGAGGGCATGATCGAAATGGAATTGAAACGCGTTATTTGTTGCTGGTTCGATCCATCGTAATCCATCGACCAGATTTCTTTGTGGCCGGTGCGATCCGAAACGAAGTATATGCGGCTGCCGAGCAGCGTGCCGCCCCCGAATTGCGCGATGATGTCCGCCGCGAACTCGTGCGCCACTTTGCGCGCGCCCGCTTCGTCCACGGAACCGAAGTATCGTTTGCCAATGACCTGGGCGCTTTGCAGCGTGCCCTGTCGAAGATCGTAAAGCCAGCCATACAAGACAAGCTGCTTGTTCTGAACGGCGGTGTAACCAAACGCGAGGTAGTTCGCCTTGGCGGGCGGCCCGGACCAATCCGCCATCGCGAGACCTTTGCCGCTGGTTGGCTGAAAATCTTCCGGACGCTGGGGATTCTCAAGCGGGTAGACGCTCTTCGGAACCATCTTGAACAGTCCCGATGTTTGCAAATCGCCGAATAGCGATTCGTTGAAAGGGCCCATCGCCGCCTGCGCGCCGGGGCTACCGCGAAAGTCGATGACCGCGATCGCCGGGCGCTCACCCGATTTGATTATCGGGATCTTGATATCGGCGTCCTGCGCCAGCAGCGCCAAAACAAACAGCAGTCCCGCGATATTCTTCATTGCTTCACTTGAAAATAGAGTTCAAGCGCGGCTTCATCGCGTTCGAACGCCAAGGGGAGCGGCGGCAGCGGGCTGGCATCGAGCACCGCGCGTTCGGCGGAGCGGTCAAGGAGCGCGTTTCCGCTCGGCTCGGCGACCCGCACGTTGCGTACATTACCATCGCGTAAGATCGTGAGTGAAACCACCACGGGACGAAGCGAGCGCCCGGCGAAATCGCCCGTGTTCCACTTCGAGGCGATACGCTCCTGGAGCAACGCCACATACGACCCGAACCGCGCGCCCAGCGGAGAGTTCGGGCCAACGCCTACTCCGCCGGATCCAGCGATGCCCATATTCGGCGATTTCAAAGCTTCGGGCGTCCTGCTGAAAACCTGATTCGCGGCGTACTGGTGTTGTGGCCGGTAAGGATTCGGGACAGGCGGGGGTTGCAGCCGCTTGGGAAGATCGCGACCGGGCAGCGGGATGGCGGCAGCGTCGGGGGGCTTCACTTCCGCCTTCTCTTTTGGCTGCGGCGGGGCCTGGGGAACGATCGATTCGGTATCGTTCGCGAGCCGGTTGGTTTGACCGGCCTTTTGCGGAATGGGAATGGCGTGGACCACGTTGACGCCGACCGTTCCGGCGCCGCTTTTGAGATCGCCGAAATCGGCGTGGCGCGCGTGGAAGAGCGAGGACGCGATCAGCGCGGCGAATAGAGAGACATGCACGACGATCGAACCGGCAAATGGCCGCCCCAGGCGATCGCGTTCGTCCAGAATGTCCGGATGCATCTATTTCCTTCTCTTGCCGGCCTGATCTTCGGGCTTCGTCACCATGCTGATTGCGAGCTTCGCATCGCTCAACGTGCTCACCACTTGCGCAACCTGGTCCCATGGCGTCTCTTTATCCGCCATTACGTAGACACTCTTCTCCGACCCGAACTTCCGCCGCACCAGATCGCCGATGTTATTTATGTTCACCTCATCTCTGTTCAGATAAATCGCGCCGGTCTTCGTAACACTGACGATCGGCAATTCTTTCGCGGTCTCGCGCACATGCTTAACCGTGGGGACGTCCACGTCGATGCCCGATTCCATTACGTGAGCCGTCAACATAAAGATGATCAGCAGCACCAGCACAACGTCGACAAACGGCGTGACGTTGATTTCAGAGAGCGCCGGCGATCCGTGGAAACGCCTGCCCGGAATGCCGCCCTGGTTGCTTAAGATCGCCATCTAGTCTCCGAAACTCCGTTCCGCAAGGTTCATGAATTCGAGCGCGAAATCGTCCATGCGCGCGCCCATTTCCTTGATCAGCGATCCGAAATGGTTGTAGGCGATAGCGGCGGGGATGGCGGCGAACAGGCCAAAAGCAGTGGCAATCAGCGCATCCGAAATACCCGGACCGACGGCGCGCAGACTGGCGCTGCCCGATCCGAGATTCTGAAACGAACGGATAATGCCGAGCACCGTGCCAAGCAGCCCGATAAAAGGCGACACCGATGCCGTGGTGGCGAGCCAATTCATGTTCCGATCCAGCTTGGTCAGCTCCTCGCTGCTGCCGAGCTGCAACGACCGTTCGAGCGACGGTTTATTGCTGACGGTGCCGCGCGTCTTCATTTGGCGGCTGATTTCTTCGTACCCGAAATCGAAAACCGCAACCAGCGGGGATGGCCGGAACTGCTCGCTCGCAACCATCACGCCCTCAAGCCCGGTGGCTTTCCGGAACGCGCGCAGGAAGCGCGAATCGGCCGAACGGGCTTGGCGAAACGCGCTGAATTTCGAAAAAATGATGGTCCAGGAAAAAATGGAGAACGCCAGAAGAACGATGAGGACGCCAATTCCAAGCGGGGGCGTCCGCCCAACCATCTCCGAAAAACTTACCTGCAGAAACGCTATATCCGCCGTCGAAAACGCCAATTCATCTCCTTCTGAAAACTTTATCATACGTGGCGCGCGCATCACGGGCGCGCCCCTTGCAACTTGTGTTTCGGCGGCGCTCGGACTACGCTTATCGGTTATGAAACTCGTCGCGCTCATTCCGATTTACATCGGCACGATATTCGCCGCTGGTTCCGCTTACTTCCCGCCGCCGGATTCGCATGGCGGTTGGCGGACCCCGAAAACGCCCGCCGATGTCTCGCGCCTGGCGGGCCTCGATCCCGCGAAACTCGATGCCGCGTTTGAATACACCAAAGACACCAGCCAGCATGGCGGCCTCTTAGTCGTGCGCCACGGGTATCTCGCCTACGAGCGCTACTTCGGGCGCGGCAATCGCGAGGCCATTCCGGAACTGGCTTCGTGCGGCAAGGCGTTCACGAGTATCGCGGTGGGCATTATGCTCAAGGAGCAAGCCTCGAAGATCCCGGACGGCGTGAATCAAAAGGTGTTCACCCCGAAATATATGCCCGCGGAAATTTTTCCGTTGGACGATCCCCGCAAGGCCGATATCACGTTGGGGCAATTGCTCGCCATGTCCGCCGGCGTACGCGGCGTGAATCCCGTGTATGTTCACGGCGAGAAACAGACCTGGGAATCGCCGAGCGTGGATGGCCCGATCGCCACCACCGACCCCGTCGCGCTTCACGAAAAGCTCTGGTGCGCGCCGGGCGAGTGCTATTCGTATGCCACATCGTCGCCGCACTTGGCTTCCATCGTTCTGCGCCGCTTGACCGGCATGGAGCTGGAGCAATATATCCGCGCGAAAATTGCGAACCCGATCGGGTTCGGCGACTGGGGCTACGCGATGTACCGGCCCAATCTAAAAGCGGGAATCGACAGCGAAGGCCGCCTGGAGCATACGCCCGGCGGCGGCAGCATCGCGGTGCGATCCACGGATGTCCTTCGCTTCGTTTATCTCCTGCTGCACGAAGGAAATTGGGGCGGCAAACAGATTGTGCCGGCGGACTTCGTGCGGATGTGCGGCCGTCTCTCGCCGTTCAATCCGCATTACTCGCACAGCTTCAATTTCAATGTGAACGAAGACGGTCACGTGGCCGCCGCACCGCGCGACGCTTACTGGAAAGGCGGTTCGGGCGGCTACTGCATGTATGTTGTGCCCTCGCTCGACATGGTGATTTATAAGATGGGCGGGAACGAAGGGCAATACGATCCGAAGCTGACGCGCTTGCCCGTGCGATATACATACGACGGTTCGCGGGATGGTTGGAAGCCGGATAAGGCAAAAGCCGCGGACGCGACGAACAAGACGCTCGAAATGGTTGTGGCTTCGATAGTGCGGTAGTGCGCATCTTCATTACCGGCGGCACCTTCGATAAGGAGTACGACGAACTTACCGGCAAGCTCTATTTCCAGGATTCGCATTTGCCCGAGATGCTGAAGCTCGGCCGCTGCACGCTCCCGCTTGAAGTGAGGACGTTGATGATGATCGATAGTCTTCAGATGACGGATGCCGACCGCAACATCATCCTTGAGCAGTGCCGCCAAGCCCCTGAAGATCGCATCGTGATTACGCATGGGACCGATACGATTACCGAAACAGCCGAGGCGCTGACTTCGATCCGAGGCAAGACAATCGTACTGACGGGCGCGATGGTACCGTACAAATTCGGAAGCTCGGACGGGCTATTCAACTTAGGGAGCGCACTGGCATTCGCGCAGACATTGCCCGCGGGCGTTTATATCGCGATGAATGGCCGCTACTTCCCGGCCGGCGGCGTGCGCAAGAACCGGCAGACCGGATTATTCGAGGATGTTGGAAGTTGACGTTTCGCCAAACTTTCCGCCAAGCGCTTTGAGATAGGCATCGATGGTGGCCGTATGGCCCATGATGAAGCGCGACACGAAACGGAAAATGGGATTGTACACTTCGCCGTTCTCCGTAATGGTAAGCGCGCTGCCGTTGGAAGCTGGTTCGATATCATAGGTCCAAGTGCCCCCGAACGGAAGCTTTGAATCGGCTATGCGCGCAACGAAACGGCGCGGCGGAGACGCTTCGACCGTTTCATATGTAATGGCACTCCCGCGGCTGTCGATTTCGCGCCAGCCGAACGGAGTTCGCTCCACCGATTTTACGCCGGGCCTCCACTTCGGGTAAGTCTCGACATCCGTAATGACGCGGTACACCGCCTCGGGTGGCTGGCGCAGCGTCGCGCGTCTCGCCGCGGTATGAGCCTTGGGCAGCAGCGCGCCGGCAATCGCAACACATCCGCCAAGCGCCGCTAGTCCAAAGATCGCGATCAAGATCCACTTCATGACGCTCCATATTCTAACGACATTTAAGGCATACTGGCTTGCATGGATCGTCGTTGCTCGCGGGCGTTCATATTTCGCGATGAATGGCCGTTATTTTAGAACCCAACGCAGGTAGAATATGAGATTCACGAATGCGAATACTTCTGGCATTTCTGCTTGTCCCGTGCATGTCGTGCGCCCAGACGATGTCGATCGAGGAGTACAAGCCCAAATCGACGCTCGTCGTCCCCCAGCATCCAGTTACGCGAGCGAAGTATCCGTTTATCGATGTCCACAATCATCAGAAATCGGACATGCCGCGGGCTGAACTGGACAAGCTGGTGGCCGATATGGACAAGCTGAATCTGCGCGTGATGGTGAACCTGAGCGGGGGCTACGGCGACAAGCTGAAGCAGGGCGTCGCGAACATGAAGGGTCACTATCCGGACCGGTTTGTGGTCTTCGCGAATATCGACTTCACTCGCATCGACGACCCCGATTACAGCAAGAGGGCGGCCGCGCAGCTCGAGCAGGATGTGAAGAACGGCGCGCAAGGTCTCAAGATTTTCAAAAATTTCGGGATGGATTTGAAGGACACCAAAGGGCAGCGGATTCACGTGGACGACCCGCGCTTCGACCAGGTATTCGAGACGTGCGCGCGGCTGAAAATTCCGGTTCTGATTCACACCGGCGAGCCGGCGCCCTTCTTTCAGCCTCAAGACAAATATAACGAGCGATGGCTTGAGCTCAAGACGCATCCGAATCGCGCGCGGCCGCCCGAGAAGTTTCCCGCGTGGGAAACGCTGATGGAAGAGCAGCATCATTTGTTCGCCATGCATCCCCAGACCACTTTTATAAACGCGCATCTGGGTTGGCTGGGAAATAATCTCACGGAGTTGGGCCGCCTGATGGACCGGCTTCCCAACATGTATACCGAGATCGGCGCCGTGCTGGCCGAACTTGGACGGCAGCCTCGTTTCGCGCGGGAGTTCTTCATTCAGCACCAGGACCGTATTCTGTTTGGGAAAGATGTGTGGGCGCCGGTCGAATACTACACTTACTTTCGCGTGCTCGAATCGGCCGACGAATACTTCGATTATTACCGCCGCTATCACGCGTTTTGGCAGATGTACGGGCTCGATCTGCCCGACGAAGTTTTAAAAAAAGTCTATTACCAGAACGCGCTGCGCATCTTACCGGGGATCAACCCCGCCGGATTTCCGTGAACGCCGTCGCCTTTGAAAACGTTTCGAAGAGCTATTCCATCTACGACTCGCCCGGCGATCGATTAAAAGAACTGCTCACGCTGAATCGCGCTTCGTACCATAAAGATTTTTGGGCGCTGCAAGATATCGGCTTCGAGATCAAGCGCGGAGAAACGTTTTGCATTGTTGGCGAAAACGGTTCTGGCAAAAGCACCCTGCTGCAAATTGTGGCCGGGATTTTGCGGCCCACGTCCGGCTCGGTCGCGGTGAACGGGCGTGTTTCCGCGCTGCTCGAATTGGGCGCGGGATTCAATCCGGAGTTTTCGGGCCGCGATAACGTCTATCTGAACGGATCGATTCTAGGACTCTCGACGAAGCAGATCGACGAACGCTATTCGCAAATCGCCGACTTCGCGGAGATTGGCGATTTCATCGATCAACCGGTTAAGACCTACTCGAGCGGCATGACGGTGCGGCTGGCGTTTGCGGTGGCGATCAACGTGGACCCCGAAGTGTTGCTGGTCGACGAAGCGCTGGCGGTGGGCGATATCTATTTCCGGCACCGCTGCATGCGCAAAGTTCACGAGCTCCGGTCGCGCGGGATCACGATTCTGTTTGTTTCGCACGCCGTGGGCGACGTGAAGGCGATCGGAGATCGCGCCATGTGGCTGGAGAAGGGCCGCATTCGCGAGATCGGCGAAACGGACATGGTGGTTTCGAAATATCTGGCCGCCACGGTCGAGAAGGATACCCAATATTTGGCGCTGCGGAAGCGGCCCGAGCGGGAATCCGCGGCGGGTTCGGTGTGCGCATCGGAAATCGTGGACCATATTCCGAACGTCGATCACCGGTACGGCGACGGCCGCGCGGAAATTCTGGGCATTGCGGTCGTCGATCCCGAAGGCCTGCCGGTTCCCTTGCTGCAGCCCGCGAGCCGCATCGTCGTGCGCATCAGCGCGCGCGCGAATGAACGGGTGCATCAGCCCATCGTCGGATTCATGATGCGCAACCATCTGGGCGTGGATTTCTCGGGAACGAACACAACGCGCGAGGAGCGCGAGCTGCCGGAGATGCAGCGCGGCGATATCTACACCGTCGATTTTCACCTGGAGATCCCGGAACTGTACCCTAGCTCCTTTTCGTTTTCGCCCGCAATTGCCGACGGAACGCTTGCGGGTTATACGATGTGCGACTGGATCGACAACGCGATCACGCTGCAAATGAGCCAGGGGGAAGCGCAGATATACGGATATCAGCACTTCCCCTGCCGCGTGGAATTGAACGCGCGGCTCACGGACAATACGACGGCAAACGGGCTGGAGCGCCTCGTTGGCTGACATCGAGTTCACGGGCGAGCGCATCGTTCCGGGCATCGACGACGTGAATCTCTGGAATGAGCACTGGTCGCGCTACGCGTTTGCGCGGCGGTTCGCGACGGGGAAAATCGTCGTCGATGCAGGATGCGGCACTGGCTACGGCGCGGCCGACCTGGCGCTCAAAGCGCGGGAAGTGCTGGGAATCGACAACTCCGAAGACGCTGTAAGCTATGCCGCGGCGCACTTCGCTCACGAAAATCTTCGCTTCGAGAGAGGCGTCTGCGACTCGCTGCCGGTGCCGGACGGTTCAATCGATCTGGTCGCCGCATTCGAGGTTATCGAACATCTGCCCGAATGGCGGGAATTCCTCGCGGAAGCGCGGCGCGTGCTGACACCCGGCGGCCTGTTTCTGGTTTCGACTCCGAACAAGATTTGCTATGCGGAATCGCGCCGCGAGACCGGTCCGAATCCGTATCACGTGCATGAATTCGAATATGCGGAATTCCGCGATGCGCTGGCGGAGTTCTTCCCGCATGTAGCGATGCTGGCGCAGAACCACGGAGAGGCGATTACTTTCCGTCCTCTCGGATTCGATTTCGATGGGAAGGCCGATCTGGATATTATCGATCCCGTCGTGCAAGGCGAATCGGCGCATTTCCTGATTGCGGTTTGTTCCGCGCAACCGCTGCCGGAAATCGGGAGTTTCGTGTATCTCCCCGGGGCGGCAAACCTGCTGCGCGACCGTGAACGGCACATCGCCAAGCTCGAAGGAGAGTTGCGTCTTAAGGCGGAATGGTTGCAAAAGCAAGCGCGCGAGCACGGCGAGCTCATGGAAATGTTTGCCGCGCAAAAGGTCGAGTTGGAGCGGCGCAATTTGTGGGCGCAGGAGCGCCATCGCGAAGCGGAGGCGCGCGGCCGGCGCGTGGTCGATCTTCAAGAGGAGTTGGCGCGGGAACAGAACAAAGCCGGGATTGCGGTCGCGGCTTATGAATCCGAGATCGCAAGAATTGAGCTGGAGCGGCAGCAGACGGCCGCGCGCGCGGTGGAGATGGAGCGCCGCCTGACGGAAGAGTTGGACGCAACAACCGGCGAACTCGTAAAATGTGTCGAGTTTCTGCACGCCGCCGAGGCGACTGTCGAAGAGCGCACCGCGTGGGCGCAAGCCGCGCAGGCCGATGCCGATGCGCGCATCGAGCGTTTGCGCGCGATTCGCGATTCCAAATGGGTCAAGCTCGGACGCAAATTGAAGGTTGGGCCCGCGTTGCACGACCTGTAGCATGACGTTTCTATTGAGGCTGCTCCGGGCGGTCCCGCTGCTGTTGATTTCGCCGTTCCTGCTCATCGCTAGCGTCATCGCACTAGCTTTAGCGGATCTATTCTGCCGCTTGTTCCGGAAGGCCGCTCAACCCGATTCCGAGCCGCGCGCGCAAACCAGCGCGGCGCCTGGCTCAATCAGTATCGTGATCCCCAACTGGAACGGCCGCGACTTGCTGGCCAAGTATCTTCCATCGGTAATCGCGTCGGCGCGGGACAATCCGGGGAACGAAATCATCGTAGTGGAGAACGGCTCGACCGACGGGAGCGCCGGCATGCTCGCCGCGAATTTCCCCTCGGTACGCGTGCTCGCCCTGCCCCGCAATTTAGGTTTCGGCGGCGGCTCCAACGCCGGCATTCGCGCCGCGAAGAACGACATCGTGGTCCTGCTCAACAGCGACATGCGCGTCGCGCCGGACTTCCTCGGCCCCTTGCTCGCGGGCTTCACCGATCCCCAGGTGTTCGCCGTCTCCTGCCAGATATTCTTAACCGATCCAGCGAAACGGCGCGAGGAAACCGGCCTCACCCAAGGCTGGTGGCAGGATGGCGGCTTAAAAGTGAGCCATCGCGAGGACGACGCCGTGGACAATCTTTATCCATGCTTCTACGGCGGCGGCGGTTCCTGCGCGTTCGACCGGCGGAAGTTTCTAGAGCTTGGCGGCTTTGACGATTTGTTCGCGCCGTTTTATCTCGAAGACACCGACCTCGGCTACATGGCGTGGAAGCGGGGCTGGAAGGTGCTGTATCAACCGAAGAGCGTCGTTTATCACGAGCATCGCGGCACCATCGGCAAGAATTTCTCCAACGCGCGTATTCAAGTGGTGTTGAAGAAAAACTTCATTCTGTTTTGCTGGAAAAATATTCACGATTGGCGGAAGCTGCTAGCGAATTTCAGCTTCACGTACGCCGGCGCGTTGCTCAGCGTGGCGTTGGGAGATGAATCGGGGCGTGCGAATTTCACCGGGCTTTGGAAGGCGTTTGTGCGGCTTCCGGGAGCAATGCGATCGCGCGCGCGGGCTCGCCATCTCGCGCGGATTGACGATCGCGAAGCGTTGGCGCGAACGCGTGGCGCGCATTTTCGCGACCGGTTCTGCGTGCCGGATGAGTTGCCATCCACCCCGCGCGTCCTATTCGTCTCCCCGTATCCGATTCTTCCACCCGTGCATGGCGGCGGTCTGTTCATGTACGAAACTTTGCGGGAGCTCTCGAAACTGGTCGAGGTGCACGCGTTGGTGATGCTGGACCACGCCTCGCAATTCGAAGCGAATCTCGAATTGCGCGATTTATGCGCGTCGGCGGAATTTTTCGTGCGGCTCGATAAGAAGCAATCGGAATTCGGCTCCATTCTGCCGCATGCCATTCATGAGTTCCGCAACACCGATATACAGTGGTTGATTCACCGCCAGGTTTACCGGAAGCGGATCGACGTCGTGCAGCTCGATTACACGGCTCTGGGTCAGTATGTGGATCGCTACCGGCGCCTCGCGAGCGTACTATTCGAGCACGACATCTACTTCCAATCGATCGGACGCGGCCTAGAATATATGCGCGGCCCGCTCGATAAGATCAAAGCGCGGTTCGAATATTTGCGGGCGATCCGGTATGAGTTGCGGATGCTGCCGCGCTGCGATCGCATTCAAGTGTGCACGCGCGAAAACCGGAAATACCTGGAGTCGTTTCTGCCAGGTCTATCCGGCAAGATTCAGGAAGGGATGCGCGCCGGGATTGCGACATCGCGTTATCCGTACCCCGGCGGCCCGCGCGAGCCGTTCACGATGCTGTTTCTGGGAAGCTTCCGTCACGTGCCTAACCAAGTCGCGCTTGAATGGTTCGCCCGCAAGGTGCTCCCGCTGGTTCTTGAGAGATGCCCGGGGGCACGATTGCTGGTGGCAGGGTCGGACCCGCCGCCCAGGCACGCTTACGCGGACGCCTCGGGCGCGATCGAGATGATGGGATTCGTCGAAGATATTCAACCGCTATTTTCGCGGTGCGCCGTTTTCGTATGCCCCATCCTGAGCGGCTCGGGCGTGCGCGTCAAGCTGCTCGAAGCGTTCGCGAGCGGGACACCCGTGGTCTCAACTTATATCGGGGCGGAAGGGTTGGCGCGAGTGAGCGGAGAGTTTTGTTACTTGTCGGACGATCCGGCGGAATTTGCGAAGAGCGTGGCGGAAGTTCTGGAGTCGGCGGATGGAGGAGCTTCGATGGCGGCGCGGGCGCGCGCCGAGGTAATCGCCAATTGGGATATGGCGGTGCTGACGCGGCGGTTGGTTCAGAGCTACGACGAAGTGTTGCGGGAAAAACGGCGATCTTGCTTAAGGCTTGCCGGTTAGGGCTTTATTGAGGCGCGCGACAATCCGCCCGGCCGTCCGGTCCAACTGTTTCGACGACGTATCGCGCGGCCTTTCGTAATCCGACCACAGCACTTGCTTCGACTTCGCATCCACCAGGAAAATCGTCCCTTTGCCCCGGCTGAAACTAGAAACGCGCGGCGCCTCCGGTTCGGATTTCACCACCGGCTCCGCATCGTCGTCGTCCTCGTCCTTTTCAGGCGGCGGAGGTGGATTGATGTGCTCCAAACGGTATTCGAACGACTCTCCGATATGATCCGTAAAAACAGCGTCGGCCAGCTTCGGATCGGAAACTACCCGGTACACATGGCTGCCGGTAAGGTGATTTGCCACATACTGGTCCAGGCCGCTCGCCATCGGAAACAGATATACCGAATGCACATCGCTCAATTGCGCGCCAAATAGGATCGCGGCGCACGGAACCATCCAGGCAAGCTTCATTACAATCATCATGATATAGCATGTACAAGGGCCAGACGATCACCGTAATCATCCCGTGTCTCAATGAAGAAGAAGGAATTCAACTGGTTCTGAAGGACATTCCGGAATTCGTCGATGAAGTAATCGTCGTCGACAATAACTCGACCGATCGCACGCCCGCCATCGCCGCCGAACTGGGCGCGAAAGTGATTCGCGAGCGGGTCCCCGGTTACGGCCGCAGCTACAAACGGGGCTTCGCGAACGCCACGGGCGATATCGTCATTACGCTCGATGGCGACCATACCTATCCGGTCAACGGGATTTCGTATTTGCTCGAAGCGTTTCTGCATTTGCAAGTGGACTTTCTCAACGCATCCAGGTTCCCGGTGCGGGACCCCACCGCGATGAGCCTGAAACATAAGGTTGGAAACCTGGCGCTCTCGCTCGCCATGTCGGTCTTGTTCGTCCGCTGGGTTCGCGACTCGCAATCCGGCATGTGGGTTTTCCGGCGGTCGATATTGGAAGGGATGCGGCTCGAAGCCGACGGCATGGCGTTCTCCGAAGAGATCAAGATTGAAGCGCTGTTGAATCCGAAAATCCGATTCGGCGAGATTTCGATTTTGTACAGCACGCGGCTGGGCGAGAAGAAGTTGAACCCGTGGCGGGATGGGGTTCAGAATCTTGGTTTCCTGCTAAAGAAACGTTTCGAGTCCCGACGATGGAAGGCGTGACGATCATCGTGCCCGTCTGGAATGGGCGCGATCTTCTCGTCCGCCTTCTCGCAACTTTGCGCGCGCAAACCTACCGCCCCGCGGAAATTCTTGCCATCGACAATGGATCGAGCGACGGCGCAGCGGAATTCGCGGAACGCGAGGGCGCGCGCGTAATCCGGCTGGGCGCAAACCTGGGATTCAGCAAAGCCGTGAACCGCGGCATCCGCGAGAACCGGACCGAATGGCTCGCCATCGTGAACACCGATGTTGAGTTGCAACCCGATTGGATCGAAACGCTGCTCGGCTCCGCCGGCCCCGATGCTTGGTTCGCCACTGGAAAAATACTTAACGCGTCAAGGCGGGAGTTGATCGACGGCACCCACGACACGCTCTGCCGCGGAGCCTGCGCGTGGCGCGCGGGCCATGGCCGCCGTGATGGCCCCGAGTTCTCGCGGAAACGCTCCATCGCTTTCGCTCCACTCACCGCGGCATTATTCCGCGCCAATCTATTCCGGCAAATCGGCTGTCTCGACGAGGCATTCGGATCGTATCTGGAGGACGTCGATCTCGGACTGCGGTGCGCCTCGGCGGGATATGGCGGCGTGTACGTGCCCGAAGCAATCGCCTACCATCACGGAAGCGCGAGTCTTGGGAAGTGGCACCCGGAGACGGTGCGGCGGATCTCACGTAACCAGGTGCTGCTGGTCGCAAAACATTATTCGGCATCTTTGGTTTGGCGATTCGGTTGGAGCATCCTTGTCGCGCAAGGGCTTTGGGGCTTAATTGCGTTGCGGCACGGAGCCGGATGGGCGTTTCTGCGCGGCAAGCTAAGCGGCCTTCGGATGTTCCGGGGAATGCGGAATTGCAACTTGGGAACGCGTGACATCCTGCAGCGAAGCGAGCGTGAGATTCATGACATCCAACAGCGTACCGGCTTCGACCTCTATTGGAAACTTTACTTTTTCTTCACCGCCGGTGGGTCGCTCTGACACATGGACCGTGTCGGAATCGTCATCGTCACGTTCAATTCGGAGGCGGAAATCGGCCCTTGCCTCGATTCGGCCCAACGCACGGGAGCCGAAATCGTGGTGGTCGATAATGCATCGCAGGACGGAACGCGCGATCGGGTACTGAGCCGCGAAGTCAGGCTCATCGCCAACGAGACCAATCGCGGATTTGCCGCCGCCGTGAATCGGGGATGTGAAGCTCTAACCGCGCCATTCATTCTGCTCCTCAATCCCGACGCGGTCTTGGTGGCTGGTCTTGAAAAACTCCGGGCGGCATGCGAACTCCCAAAGACTGGCGCGGCGGGCGGCCGCTTGGTGAACGCGGACGGTTCCCCGCAAACCGGTTTCATGGTGCGCCGGTTGCCCACCCCCGCGGTGCTTTGTCTCGAAGCGCTCCTGATAAACCGTCTCTGGCCGCGCAACCCGGTGAATTGGCGATACCGTTGCTTCAATCTGAATTCAGAGGAGCCGGCCGACGTGGAACAACCGGCGGGCGCTTTCCTGATGATCCGCCGCGATGTCTGGCGGGAACTCGGCGGATTCGATGAAGATTTCGCGCCCTTGTGGTTTGAGGATGTCGATTTTTGCAAGCGCGTGCTGGATGCCGGGTATCGCGTTCGGTATGTACCCGAAGCGGTGGCGAAACACACAGGCGGTCACTCCATCCGGAAGATTGGACTGGAGGTGAGGCAACTTTATTGGTATTGTAGTCTTCTAAAGTACGCTGCTAAACACTTCCGTCCGGTCTCCCGGCGGCTGGTGTGTATTTCGGTGATATTCGGCTCCATCTTGCGGGCGGGGATTGGGGTGTTTCACGGTGAGAGCCGAAAGCAAATCGACGTTTACGGAAAAGTCGTGCGGCTTGCCGCGCGCGAGTTGTTGCCGCGCGGAAGCGGCGGGACAGTGCTGTTTTGACCCCGTTGAGGGAATCTAAGAACGAATGGCCCAGTTTCGCATTCAATGGCAAATAGCGACTCCGTAACCGTTACGATCGTCACTTTCAACAGCGGGCGTTTCATCAAGCGCTGTCTCGAATCGGTGCTCGATCAAAGTCACGTCGATACCGAGATCATCGTCATCGACAATGCGTCGGACGACGGCACCAAAGATCTTCTGGAGCCGTTCGAATCCCGCTGCCGTATCGTATACAACGACGAGAACATCGGCTTCGCGGCCGCGCAAAATCAGGCGATCGCGCTCGGGCGCGGCAACTGGATTTTGACGCTCAATCCGGATGTACTGCTGCTGCCGGATTTCATTCAGGCTCTGGTGCATGCCGGGTCGCTGCATCCGCGGATCGGCACGGTCTGCGGCAAGCTTCTGACCATGAGTTCCGGATTCGATCTTCCGGAGAAGCCGGTGGTCGATTCCACGGGCATCTATTTCACGCCGAATCTGCGTCATTTGGATCGCGGCAGCCTCCAACTCGACAACGGGCATTACGCGCGATACGAATACGTTTTCGGAGCGACGGCCGCCGCGGCCCTTTATAAACGCGACATGATCGAGGACATCTCGCTCGACGGCGAGTTTTTCGATTCCGATTTTTTCGTTTACCGGGAAGACGCGGATGTTTCCTGGCGCGCCCAATTGCTGGGATGGCGCTGCATCTACGCTCCGTATGCGGTCGGCTATCACGTGCGCAAGGCGTTGCCCGGCAACCGGCGGTCGCTTACGGCCGAGATTAATATGCACTCGGTAAAAAACCGGTTCTTGCTCCGCGTGAAGAATATGTCGGGCGACCTGTACCGCCGCAATTGGTTTTCAATTACGGCGCGCGACATAGTGGTCGTCTCATGCTGTCTGCTGTATGAGCACACGTCGTTAAAGGCATTCTACTTCCTGGGAAAGAACTGGAGGCGCGTGCTCGCGAAGCGGCGGTTGATCCAGCAACGGCAGCGCGCGGACAACGACTACATCGCCAGTTGGTTCAGCTTCGATCCCGTCAGCAAGCCTGCTCCCAAGAAATTCGCGCCTCAGCCCACCGGTTCGAAAACCACGCGCCGGTAGATGCGCATCGCCATCCTCGGCACCAGAGGAATTCCGGCAGCGTACGGAGGTTTCGAAACTTTCGCGGAGGAGCTTTCCATCCGGCTGGCGCAACGCGGGCATGCGGTTACGGTTTATTGCCGGGATCGCCACGATTGCCGCCGGTATCGTGGCGTCGCACTTGTCTATTTGCCGACCATTCGCCACAAGTACCTCGATACTCTCGCGCATACATTCGTCTCGACGCTCTGGCTGTTGACGCATCGGGCGGACGTCGCGCTCTATTGCAACGCCGCTAACGCAATCTTCACGATCGCGCCGCGATTACTCGGAATACCCGTGGCGCTCAATGTGGACGGCATCGAGCGCAGGCGCAAGAAGTGGAACTTACTCGCGAAAAGCTGGTATCTGATTTCGGAATTTCTGGCCACGATTCTCCCCTCGGCGATCGTGTCCGATGCCGAAACCATTGAGCGCTATTATCTCGAGCGGTATCGGAAACCGTCTACATTTATTCCGTACGGGGCGGATCTGGAAGTAGCCCGCGCCGATGAAGCATTGCAGCGGCTCGGACTCGATAAGCGGCGCTATTTTTTGTACGTGAGCCGCCTGGAGCCGGAGAATCACGCGCTCGAAGTTCGCGAGGCTTTTGAAAGCGTGGAAACCGATCTAAAACTCGCGATCGTCGGCGATGCGCCGTATGCCACCGAATACATCGGGCGCGTCCGCGATACACGCGACCCACGCGTGGTCGTGCCGGGCGCGATCTATGGCCAAGGCTATCGCGAACTGGGGACGTTTTGTTTCGCTTATATTCAGGCCACCGAAGTGGGCGGAACGCATCCGGCCCTTCTCGAAGCGATGGGCCGGGGCGCTTTGGTTTTGTATCGTAACAACCCGGAGAACAACGAGGTATGCGGTTCCGCCGGCATCCCGTTCGAGGGCCGGGAGGATCTCGCGGATAAGATCCGGTTCGTGCTTGCCATGCCCGAGGAAGAGAGAGAAACCTATCGCCGGCGCGCCATCGAACGTGTACAGGAACGCTACAGTTGGGACGCGGTCACTTCGCGGTACGAGCGGCTCTTCGACTCTCTAGTCTAATATGGGTTTTTTTAGATACCGAGCCGCGACCGTAAGGAACGACAGGCCACTCTAGGCTGGCGGTTGCGAACCGGCGAGTTCACGTATACAATCGAACCCGAGTTGCGAAATGGCTAAACTTCTCGCCCTCTGTCTTGCATTCAGCGCGGTTGCTTCCGGCCAGACCTCCACGGGATCGATATCCGGCAATGTGCGCGATCAGAGCCAGGCAACCGTCGCGAATGCCCGGATCACGCTGACCAATACGGGGAGGAACGAGAGCCGTTCGGCCACGTCGAACAAACTCGGATACTACTCGTTTCAACTCTTGCCGCCCGCGGCTTACCGGCTCGAAGTGGAAGCGCCGGGATTCAAGCGCTTCGTCCGGGAGAACGTGGCGCTCGACGTGGCGGTGGCGGCTGTAATCGACGTGGAACTCCAGTTGGGCACCTCGTCCGAGACCGTGACGGTTACCGCTTCGGCGCCGCAGCTCGATTCCGGATCGTCCTCGCTCGGACAGGTGATCGAAAACAAGACCTTAATCGACCTTCCGATCAACGGCCGCAATAGTTACGGATTCGCGGCGCTGGTGCCAGGCGTTCGCGCCTCCGCGCTGTTCACGCAAGTCGCGTACGCGAGCTACAACGATCAGTTCGTGTCCATTAACGGTTCGCGCGTGAATGCCAATCAGTTCTATCTGGATGGCGGCGCCAATTCCACCGCCGGGTTCAACGGTCCCGGACTGTTTCCATCGGTCGATCTCGTGCAGGAATACAAGGTTCAGACCAACAACTTCAGCGCCGAGTTCGGCAACACCGCCGGCGGAGTCATTAACGTGATTACCAAGAGCGGAACGAATCAACTGCACGGCAGCCTCTACGACTTCCTCCGCAATAACAGGTTCGACGCCAACGACTTCTTCGCAAACCGCGGCGGTATTCCGAAGGCCGAGTTGCGTTTCAATCAGTTCGGCGCGGCGGCCGGCGGCCCGGTTCAGCTTCCGAAAATCTACGACGGCAAAGACCGGACGTTTTTCTTCTTTTCCTACGAAGGGCTGCGGTGGGTTCGCGCGCTGACCACTACGGGAACCATGCCCACCGATCTACAACGCGCGGGAGATTTTTCGCAAACGCGGAATCAAACGGGCGCCCCGATCACGATCTACGATCCGGTTACTTCGCGACCCGATCCCGCCAAGCCAGGGGCGTTTATCCGTTCGCCATTTCCGGGCAACGTGATTCCGCGCGACCGCATGGACCCGGTCGCTCTCGCCCTCCTGAATTACACGCCACATCCCAACACCGCGGGCACCGCCTTCACCGGGACCAACAATTTCGTGACGAGCCTCTCGGCATTGACGCAGAAGGACACGTTCTCGATCCGCGGCGATCATTCCCTAACGCAGAATCAAAAAATTTTCATGCGCTTCGGCCTGAACGATACCACCGTGAACCGCCCGCACGTCTACGGTCCGGATTACATTGTGAGCGAGCCGGTGAACGGAACGGATATTCTGCATCACCGCCAGGCGGTCCTCAATTACAACTGGGTGGTCAACCCAACCACGGTCGTCGAATTGAGTTCGAGCGTCCTGCATTACTGGCTGGGGCGCAAGTCCGGCGCGCTCGGATTCAATCCCGTTAAATTGGGATTGCCCTCTTATTACAACCGGATTCCGTTCGATCTTTGCTTCCCGACGGTCGCCGTCGCGGGGTTGGGCGTCACCATTAACGTGGTCGATAACGGCGGCGGATTTCTGGCTAGCTGCAACCACACGGATCAGTCCTACGACACCTTTCACGAATATGGCAACGTGACCAAGGTAAACGGCGCGCACACGTTCAAAATGGGCGCCGACTTCGGATCCAACCGGTGGACGCAACGGACGCCGCCCGCCAGTTCCAATTTCACCTTCGGAACCGACATGACGCAGGGGCCGAATCCACTGGCGGCGAGCTCCACCGGCGGTGTCGGATTCGCATCGTTCCTATTGGGCGCCGGAACCAGCGGCAACGTTCGCAGCGATATCCCGGGCCAGTTCATCAGCTACCACTACTACGGACTCTATTTCCAAGACGACTGGAAGTTCACGCCCCGGCTGACGTTCAATCTCGGCATCCGGTACGACTTCAACGCGCCGTGGACCGACAAGCGCAACCGGATCAATAGCTGGAATGGCAACACGCCATCGCCTTTGCAAATCGCCGGGTTGAATCTTCACGGCGGCCTGCAATTTCCCGGCGTGAACGGGCTTCCTCGCGGGCAGTTCGATAACGATCGCACCAACTTCGCGCCGCGGGTGGGATTTGCGTACGCGGCCGACTCCAAAACCGTCGTCCGCGCCGGATTCGGAATCTTCTTCGGGCCGATCAATGGCGCGGCGTTCACATCCAACTCGACGCCGAATAGCGGCTTCAATGCGACCACGCCGTGGCTGACGAGCATCGACGGCATCACGCCCACCAACTACTTATCGAATCCGTTCCCCACCGGATTCCAAAAGGCGCCGGGCAGTTCCCAAGGGCTGCTTACGTTTCTCGGCCAGGATATCGTCACCATGGATCGCGGCAGGCAAACTCCCTACCAGGAGCAGTGGAACATCGGCTTCCAGCGCACGTTGCCGAAAAACTTTCTGCTGGATATGGCCTACGCCGGAAGCCACGGCAACCATCTCTTCGGGCCTCTCAATTACGACCAGTTGCCCGACCAGTACCTTGCGCTCGGAGATAACCTGAGGACGCTCGTCGCAAATCCATTTTACGGAATCGTGACCACCGGAGCGTTAAGCGCTTCGACGGTTCAGCTCGGCCAGTTGCTTCGGCCCTACCCGCAATTCAACAGTGTCATCGCGACCACGAACTCGTACGGAAATTCGATTTACCATGCGCTCCAGGCGAAACTCGAACGCCGTTTTACGCGAGGCTTCAGCCTGCTGGTTTCCTACACCTATTCGAAACTCATCGACGACGTGCTGCCCTCCACGGCAAACCTCGGTTTTGCGGGAGAGAGTTTCAGCTTAGGCAATATTCAGGACTACTACAATCGCCGGACCGAGCGGGCAGTTGCGAGTTTCGACACGCCGCATTTCCTGGCGATCAACGGAAATTGGGAACTGCCGTTCGGCAATGGCAAAGCGCTGTTAAACCGGCACGGCTGGGTGGATGCGCTCGCCGGAGGTTGGCAACTGAATGGAATCGCGACCATGCATAGCGGCGCGCCGCTCGGGTTGACGACGGTCACTAACACCGCGCGGAACTACGGAAGCGCGCAGCGTCCCAACTATCTGGGCGGCGACCCCGAAGGCCACGGCCCCATCGCGGATCGGCTGAATCAATACTTCAACGCGGCGGCTTTCGCGGTGCCCGCGCCTTACACCTACGGCAATACGGCGCGGCTCCTCTCCTGGTTGCGCGCTCCGGGTGTTGGCAACCTGGATCTTTCGGTTTTCAAAGACATCCCCGTGCATGAGCGGATGCGGCTGCAATTCCGGTTTGAGGTCTTCAACGTCATGAATCATCCGCAGTTCGATTTTCCGAACACGAGCATCGGCGCGCCCCAGGCGGGCGTGATCGCGGCGCAAGCCAATCAACCGCGCGATATACAACTCGCGCTGAAGTTCCTGTTTTAGGAGAGCCCATGAAAAGAGCACTGGCGATATTCTGTCTTGGGATTGGCGCCACCTTCGGCGCCGATTCCAAATTGGGGATCTTCGAGGCCCATGCGGACGTGGGGGAAACTCCCCAAAAAGGCTCCGTCGAATTCGACGCTTCGACCGGCGAGTATCGCGTAACGGGAGGCGGCGCGAACATCTGGACAACGGTGGATGCTTTTGAATTCGTCTCAAAACAAGTGTCCGGCGATATGGCGTTTACAGCCGACGTCCACTTTGTGGGCGCCGGTGCGGTGCAGCATCGCAAGGCGGCATTGATGATCCGGCAGAGCCTGGATCCCGGATCCGCTTACGCCGATGTTGCGTTGCATGGCGACGGCCTCACGTCACTGCAATACCGGCCCGAGGCGGGCGCGCTAACCAAGGAGGTTCGGTCGGACTTGAAAGCGCCCGTGCGAATCCGGATCGAACGCCACGGCAACGATTTCACGATGCTTGCGGGAAATCCCGGCGAAGAGCTCAAGCCCGCCGGACCCGTCACCGTGGCGTTGCAAGATCCGGTATACGTTGGACTCGCGGTCTCTTCGCACAACGCGGACGTGTTGGAAACGGCTGTCTTCTCAAACGTCAAGATCGAGAGTTTGGCAAGACCGCCCGCAAGGCCGCAATCGCGCAGCAAAATTTCGATCTACACATTGAAGGACAAATCGACCGAAGTGATCTACACGGCCGATAAAATCTTCGAGGCGCCGAACTGGTCGCCCGACGGCAAATATCTTCTGATCAACTCCGGCGGGAGCCTCTGGCGTTTGCCGCTTGGCTCCCAATCTCCCGAACCCGGGAAGATCGACCTTGGCTCGATTTCCGGGTGCAATAACGACCACGGGATTTCTCCCGATGGCAAGACCCTCGCGTTCTCCGCGCGGTCGGGCGCGCCGGCCTCGCAAGTGTACGTGGCCTCGTCCGATGGATCGAACGCCCGCCTCATGACTCCAAAGTCCCCGAGTTACTACCACGGGTGGTCTCCTGATGGGAAATGGCTTGCCATGGCGTCGCAGCGGGATGGCAACTTCGATATATATCGCGTGCCCGTAACAGGCGGCGACGAGCAGCGTCTCACATCGAGCCCTGGTTATGACGATGGCCCCGACTATTCGCCCGATGGCAAGTGGATCTATATCAACTCCGACCGCACCGGCATGTTTCAGATCTGGCGATTCCCCGCCGAAGGCGCGGGGCCGGACGATAAGCTGGCCGAGCAGGTCGTCAAAGACGAATACGAAGACTGGTTTCCGCACCCCTCGCCCGATGGCAAATGGATGGTGTTCATCTCTTTCCCAAAGGGCACGAAAGGCCACCCCGCGAACCAGAACGTGCAGTTGCGAATGATGCCGCTGCCCCGCGCAAAACTCAAAGTGCCGAAAATTCAGACTATCGTGAACCTGTTCGGCGGCCAGGGCACGATGAATGTCAATTCGTGGTCGCCCGACTCGAAGAAGTTCGCCTTTGTCACTTACGAGCCGCTGTCGGCGGGAGGTTCGAAGTGAAATTGATCGCAGCCGCTCTGCTGTTGGGTGTTTCAGCTTCAGCTGCCGAGCCCGCGCGGCCGCGCATATTGGGCGTCGCGCACATCGCGCTTTTCGCGAAGGATTACGAAAAATCGCGCGCATTCTACCGGGATTTTTTAGGCTTCGAAGAGCCGTATTCGCTCAAGAAACCCGATGGATCGCCCGCCATGACGTTCTTCAAGGTGAACGAACGGCAATACATTGAGCTGTTTGTGGAGAAAGAGCCGGATTCGGATCGCCTGAACCATATTTCCATCCAGACCGATAATGCCGAGGCAATGCGCGCCTATCTGGGATCGCGCGGAGTCAAAGTTCCCGAGCGGGTTCCGAAGGGGCGAATCGGCAACTCCAATTTCAGCATCAAGGACCCCGAGGGCCGGCAGGTGGAGATCGTGCAATACGAGCCGGACGGTTGGACGGTGCGCGAGAAAGGCAAGTATCTGCCGGCTACGCGTATTTCGAAGCGGATCATGCATGTGGGAATCATCGTGGCCTCGCTCGAACCCGAGTTGAAGTTCTACGAGGAGGTTCTCGGTTTCACCGAAACGTGGCGGGGGAGTAAGTCGGGCACGGAGCTTTCCTGGGTCAACGTGAAAGTTCCGGACGGCAACGATTACGTCGAGTTCATGTTGTATAAGGATGCGCCGCCCGCGACGAAACGTGGGGGCGCCCACCATCTCAGCCTCGAAGTGCCCGACATCGCGGCGAGTGTCGCGGAGCTGAATGCAAAGCCGTACCGCAAGCAATACACGCGGCCCATTGAGATCCGCACCGGCGTGAATCGGAAGCGGCAGGTCAACCTTTTCGATCCGGACGGAACGCGCATCGAACTGATGGAACCCGTGACGGTGGATGGCAGGCCCACGCCATCCTCGACAGCGCCGCCGCCCAATTAGGCCGTTCCACTCCACGCTGCGTACTCGTGCGCACCGGTGTCCATGAGCCCAGACGTACTGTGGTCTGATATCCTGCCGGAATCGGTACTCCCGGCTAGCGATTGTACGGCGCGCCGCTCAAGGTGGTGGATGTCGAGTGGAAGAGTCTATGTTGTTCTCCTTTTCGCAAGCGCGATTCCGCCCCGCGCGCAGGAAAATTCCAGCGATTTTTTCGAAACGCGCGTTCGTCCGGTCCTGGCGAATAACTATTATTCTTGCCATGCCTCTTCGAAGTTGGGCGGTCTGCAGCTCGTTGATCCGTGCGATCGTGCAAGCCGATCCCAAGCTGAAAATGCCGGTGAGCGGCCAGAAGCTCAAGGACCAGGAAATCGCCGACCTGAAGCATTGGATTCAGATCGGCGCGCCGTGGCCCGAACGCAAAGGTGACCCGATGTTGAGCAGCGGAATTTTTGGTCTTTCCAGGGACTGACGCCGCTTTCCTGGCGGATTCATCTCCCGACGCGTTCGCGAAAGTTGTCGACCGACTCACTGGTTTCGCCGCATTACGGCGCGCGACGGCTACGCCAACACTTGGCGGTATCGCGACTGGGTTATCGACGCGTTCAACCAGGACATGCCGCACGACAGCTTCGTAAAAGCGCAGATCGCGGCGGATCTGCTTCCAGACAAGGACAAGGAAACGCTGCTGCCCGACTCGGGTTCTTTGGCCTGGGTCCGTGGTTCACGGGAGACGATGTCGTGTTCGTCGAAGCTCGCGCCAATGAGCGCGACGACAAGATCGACACCGTTTCCAAGCCTTTCTCTGCGCTATAGCCGAATTCATGGATTCGACGACCATCGAGGTTGCCGAGACGCTTGCCGGTAAGACTTCGCGATATATGTTTGCCGCACGGAAAATCCTGTTGAGTAATCCGAAATCAGATCCTGCCCGGGTCGCCGGTGAAGAGAAACTGGATGCTGAGACGCTACAACGCTCGGTAAGTTATCTCGGGGAGAGCGGCGATCTCGGCCGGTCGGCGACGGCGGCGATGCCATCGAACTTTTCTTCAGCGAGAACCTCCGCCGACGCTTCGGGCTGTTCAAAGCGCACCGGAATGGCGCCGTCGCCCCGGGGATCTATCGAGGCGGCGGGCGGCTTCGGCGAACGCGAGGGTCTGGTAGCCGGTGGTCGCGGCAACGATCAATAGGCGCATGGATGAATCGTGCCGCTGCCTTGTGGGCCACGGGATTTTCTGGCGGTTGCCTCCGGGTATTCTGACTCTCGTCCGGGCCAAAGCGCTCGCGCTTTCGATTGTGTCGGCAAGCCGATACCGACTACATTGGATCGGAGGAGAAACTTACGTACCGCATGTCGTTTTGCCAATTGCGTACTGTCCGCAGCTTTCGCATCCGCTTCTCTTTATTTCGGTCTCGCGTGCTTCGCGTATGGTCAAGGACTGAACCTGCCTACGCAACCGGTGACCGCCACCTTGGTTTACGCCCAAACGTCGTATTTCACCGCCACTCTGAGCAATGTGCCGCCGGGTTATTCGGTTATGAACGGCAACTATCCGGCTTGGTGCGCCAACCCGAACATTTTCCACGCGGCCTTCGATACCTACCGTCTCTACGACTCGCTAGGTACGCTGCCGCCCGATGTTTCTTTTCCGAACTGGCACTCCGTCAACTGGCTGCTAAATCATAAACCGGCCCTGTCGACTCTGCCCGGCAACTCCCAACAGGTTCAGACCGAAGTAGTGCAGCAGGTCATCTGGAAGCTGCTGTCCGGCTCCTACTTTACGGGCGGGAATTACCCTCTTTACGATGGCGTGCACGAGCCCGGACCCGATCTAGTGGACCCACTGTACAACCAAGCTCTAGCCAATAGCGGCTTTGTTCCGCAGCCGGGCCAGATAATCGCGGTTGTCCTCGATCCCACCGACGGCGCTCAAAATAGTCAGCCGGTGTTAATCGAGGTTAAGGTACCATCGCGCTGCTCTTCCCAGACCGAAATTTCGTCGAACTTCAACGGCACGAGCATTCCGGCGGGCACCTATATCTGGTTCAACAGCCACATCAAAGTCAGCGGAGCGACTCAGGGGACGACGATTTACTTCCACAATCAAAACATTAAATTCACGGCGAACCAAGCCTATGATCTGTTCGTTCCCGATGGCCAGATTACATTCAGCTCATCGGTGAACTGCGCGACGATGTCTTTCGATACCGGCACGAATAGCTGGAAAACAGTGGTGCCGCTAGCCGGCAGCGATGAGATCTTCATCTCCGGCCTGGCGTTCCCCGTACCATCGAACTTCCCTCACGTAACGGGGAATGTGGACTGGGAAGGAGTAATGTCCACCTCCACCCCGGGCCTGAATATCAACTGGCAATGGGGCGCCGCCGTTTATAGTCAGTTCACCACCAATTACGGCTCGATTCAAGTTCAGCCCACTCACGGGAACTCCTGTTCCGGCAATAATTCGGATCACGCGGGTACTCCTGAGAACTTCAAGCCGTACGTGATCGGCGGTGCTCGTGGAGGCGGCGGATCCAACTTCACCGGCTCATGGAGCGGGACCGTAAGCGTCACTCCGCAGTGCACGTTCTAGGTCTTACCGCCTGGCCATCGGCACTTCCGCTGTACTAGCCAGTGGGGCTTCGGCATCGAAGCCCCACCTTATACCCACCATCCGTGTCGCGCGTCTGCTTCGCCTCTTTCTGCACCGGTTTTCTGAACATCGGCCGCGGGCCGCACCTTTTTTTCAATTGGCTCTACGCTCGCCACCACAATCGGAAATCCGATTTGCGATGGCAGAGTTGCTTGCATCGTATGATAAGGACCAACTGCTGCTCCGAGCAAAGGCCAACGCACTTTTCGGTACGGCAGTCTGGTATCCTGGCGGAATCGGTACTCCCGGCGAGCGGCTGCGCGGCGCGGCGCTCAAGGCGGTGGCATGTCGAGTGGAAGAGTCTACCTTGGTCTCTTCGCGAGTGCGATTTCGCTCCTCGCGCAGGAGAATTCCAGCGATTTTTTTGAAACGCGCGTTCGTCCGGTGCTGGCCAATAGCTGTTATTCGTGTCACGCCTCGTCGCAGCTGGGCGGTCTTCGCCTGGATTCTCGCGTTGCCATGCTTCAGGGAGGCAAGTCGGGTCCGGCGATCGTCCCAGGACGCCCGAACGACAGCATGTTAATCCGCGCGATCGAGCAAGCCGATCCCAAGCTGAAAATGCCGATGAGCGGCCAGAAGCTCAAGGACCAGGAAATCGCCGACCTGAAGCACTGGATTCAGATCGGCGCGCCGTGGCCCGAGAGCCCTGCCGGGCCGAAGCCGGCGAGCGCGGCGAAGGGCTTCGCAATCACGCCCGAGCAGCGGAGCTTCTGGTCTTTCCAGCCGCTGCGGAAGCCGGAACCGCCGAGGGTCAAGGATGCAAGCTGGCCCAAGTCGCCGGTCGATAACTTCGTCCTCGCAAAACTCGACCAACAGGGACTCACGCCGGTGAAGCCGGCCGATAAGCGGACGCTGCTTCGGCGCGCGACTTTTGACTTAATCGGTTTGCCTCCAACGCCCGAAGAGGTGGACGCTTTCCTGGCGGATCCGTCTCCCGACGCGTTCGCGAAAGTCGTCGACCGCCTCCTGGCCTCGCCGCATTACGGCGAGCGATGGGCTCGCCATTGGCTCGACGTCGCCCGGTACGCCGATGGCGATGGCGGCAAAGACAAGCGTCCCGTGTTTATCGGTTACGGCATGGCGCGCGATGGCTACGCCAACACTTGGCGGTATCGTGACTGGGTTGTCGACGCGTTCAACCAGGACATGCCGTACGACCGCTTTGTAAAAGCGCAGATCGCGGCGGATCTGCTTCCGGACAAGGACAAAGAAAAGCTGCTGCCCGGACTTGGCTTCTTTGGCCTGGGTCCGTGGTTCACGGGAGACGATGTCGTTTTCGTCGAAGCTCGCGCCAACGAGCGCGACGACAAGATCGACACCGTTTCCAAAGCCTTTCTCGGCCTCACCGTGGCGTGCGCGCGCTGCCACGATCATAAGTACGATCCCATTTCCCAGAAAGACTACTACGCGCTCGGAGGCGTTTTCGGGAGTTCCGGTTACTGGGAATACAATCTCGCGCCCGAAACCCAAGTGGCCGTTTACAAGGCGCATCGAGAGAAGATCAAAGACCGTCAGGCGGCTATAGCCGAATTCATGGACTCAACGACCATCGAGGTTGCCGAGACGCTTGCCGGTCGGACTTCGCGATATATGCTTGCCGGCAGAAAAATCCTGCTGAGTAAGGCCGCCAGTGAAGAGAAAGCCGATGAAGAGAAACTGGACAGTGAAACGCTCCAACGCTGGGTAAGTTATCTCGGCGAGAAAGAGCGGCAGCACCCATACTTACGGGAATGGGATGCATTGATGGCGCGCGGCGGAGGCAGCGACGCGGAAGCGAAGCGTCTCGCGGACCAATTTCAAGCCTTGGTGCTCTCGGTCATAGCGGATAAGAAAATAGCGATTGCGGCTAACCAGGAAATGGTTCGGCATTACAAGCCGGACGCCAACGAAGCGCAGGCGCTGCTGCCGGGTGATTTGAAGCAGTTCGAATTATTTCAATTCAAACAGCAGCTAGTGCAGAAAGTCGTCGAGACCAGTAAGTTTTATGTGTGGCTGGACGTCGTGCAGGGAGAGCCCAGTTCGCCGGATTATCCCAAGAAACGCGCCGTTCTTGAATATAAGGACGAAAAGCTTCTGCGATTATTCAGTCCCGAGCAGAATTCGAACCTCGATGCGATGCGGTCTGAACTCGCGGCGCTAGCGAAGGCGGCCCCGCCGGAGTATCCATACTTGATGGGGATCGCCGATGAAGAGAACCCGCTCAACCTGAAAGTGAATGTTCGCGGGAACGCGCACGCGCTGGGCGATGAAGTGCCGCGCGGCCTGCCGGCGATCCTGGCCGGGACCGGCGGCGAGCCGCTTCCTTTCAGGAACGGAAGCGGCAGATTGGAATTGGCGGACGCCATTGTTCGGCATCCGCTCTCCGCCAGGGTTATGGTCAACCGGATCTGGATGGAGCATTTCGGACGCGGCATCGTGGCGACACCAAGTAACTTCGGCATCATGGGCGAACGCCCCACTCATCCCGAGTTACTTGATTATTTAGCAAGCCGGTTCATCGGGAGTAACTGGTCTATCAAAGCGCTGCATCGCGAGATCATGCTTTCGGCCACCTATCGATTGAGCGGCGAGGATTCTGAATCCGCCGCCAAGGCCGATCCCGACAACCGGTACTTGTGGCACGCGAGCCTGCGCCGGCTCGATGCCGAGGCGCTGCGCGATTCTCTGCTGTTTGTCACCGGAACTCTCGACGAGCGCCTCGGCGGACCGCCGCGGAATCTGGATCAGCCGGACAACAAGAAGCGGACGGTGTACGGACGCGTCTCCCGCGGAGGTCCGAATCGCATGATGCTGCTGTTCGATTTTCCGGACCCCAACTTCAGCGCCGATCAGCGGAACGTGACGAATGTGCCGCTGCAAGGCCTGTTCTTCATGAATAGCGATCTGGTGTGGCGTCAAGCGGGAGTGTTCGCGAACCGCTTGGGTTCCAGCCAATCGGACGAGGACAAGATCGACAAGGCGTACCGGTTTCTTTATGGGCGCAAGGCGACCGATACAGAGCTGAATCGTGGGCTGAAATTTCTGAAAGGCGCGGGGAACGATGCGTCGGCGTGGCAGCGGTACGCCCAGGTGCTGTTGAGTTCGGGCGAATCGTATTACATCGACTAGAGGCGACATCACTTATGGAAGGAAATTTTTGTTCCACCCGGCGCGAGACCTTGCGGGCGCTCGCCGGCGGCTTCGGGCTGGTCGGCTTGGGCGGGATGCTCGAAGCCGCATCGCCTTGGGAAGTCAAGGCTCCGCACTTCGCTCCGAAGGCCAAGCACGTTATCTTTCTTTTTCTCAACGGCGGCCTCTCGCACATCGATTCGTTCGACTACAAGCCGATGCTCGCGAAGTACGATGGCAAGCCGCTGCCTTACGAAACTCCCCGGACTGAATTCACGACCGGCAACCTGATGAAGTCGCCGTTCGAGTTCAAGCAGTACGGCCGGAATGGAACGTGGGTAAGCGAATTGTTTCCGAAAATGGCCGGCATCATCGACGATTTCTCGATCGTGCGATCTATGCATTCGGACATCCCGAATCACGGGCCATCCATGATGATGATGAACACGGGATTCAGCCGCGTCGGACGCCCCTCGATGGGCTCCTGGATCGCATATGGCCTCGGTACCGAAAACCAGAATCTTCCGGGTTACATCGTGCTTTCGCCGGGAGCGTCGGGCGACGGCGGCAACACGCGATGGAGTTCGGCCTTCCTTCCAGCCGTCTATCAAGGGACTTTCGTTTCCGATCAGGAGACCGATCCGAAGAAGCAAATACAATATCTGGCCAACCCGCGCTTGAGCGGCAATCAGCAGCGCGAGCAGTTGGACCTACTTAAGGATCTGAACCAGATGTATGTCGACCGGCTGCGGAAGGCCCCGGAACTCGAAGCCACGATCCAATCGATGGAAATCGCGTTCCGCATGCAGACCGAAGTGCCGGACGTGTTCGACATCCGCAAGGAGAGCCAAGCGACACGAGATCGCTACGGCGACGGCGATTTCGCGCGCGGATGCCTGACTGCCCGGAGGCTGGTGGAACACGGCGTCCGCACCGTGCAGGTTTACTACGGTAACGCCAACGACTGGGATCAGCACGCCGACATCATGGGGCATAAAGTGCACGCCGGCAAGTCGGACGGTCCGATTGCGGCGCTCATTCAGGATTTGAAAGACCGCGACCTCCTCAAGGAAACGCTGGTAATCATCGGGAGCGAATTCGGGCGCACGCCGGTGGTGAATCTCGGCGGATTCCGATCGGTTCACAACGGCCGCGATCACAATGTCCATGGGTTCACCGTTCTGATGGCGGGCGGCGGCACGAAACCCGGACCCTATGGTTCCACCGACGACTTCGGATTCAAAGCGGTGGAGAACCCGGTTCACGTTCACGACTTGCACGCCACCATCCTCCACTTGCTCGGCCTCGATCACGAACGGCTGACCTATCGCTATAGCGGGCGCGATTTTCGTTTGACCGATGTGGAAGGCCGCGTGGTAGAAGATATAATCGCTTAACCGCCGGGCGCGTTCGGATTACCCTCGGCGGAAGCGGAGGCGCCATGAAACCTGTTTTCCAAGCTGTTATTGCGGCGATTTCGATCGCGGCCGCTCTGTTCGGACAAGCGGAAAGCGGAACGATCGTAGGCTTGGTTTCCGATCAGGGCGGGGCCGTCGTCCAGGGCGCCAGGATTACGCTGGTGAACGAAGGCACGGGCTCCACCCGCGTCGCCACCACCAACGGTAACGGGCAGTACGTGGCCTATTCGATTCCGACCGGCCGCGTTACCGTCAGTGTCGAGCATCCGGGTTTCCAGAAGCTGGTTCGGACGGGCATCGAACTCACCGCCGCCGATACGCTGACCGTCGGGAGCGTGCAGGAAACCGTGGAAGTGACGGGCGAGGCGACCCTGCTGCAATCGCAGACCGCGGCGATCTCCACGCTGATCAGCAATCGGCAGATCGTCGAAACGCCGCTAAACGGCCGCTCATTCACGCAGTTACTGCCCCTCAGCACCGGGGCCGCGCCTACCGTGTCCAGCATGCAATCGGCGGTCGGCGCGGGCCAGCGGGCGAACGTGGCCATATCGGTCAACGGATCGGTGGCGAACAAAAATACTTACCTGATCGATGGCATCACCAACCGGGATAACTCGATCAACTACTTGATCTTCGTTCCCGCGCTCGATTCCATTCAGGAAGTGCGCGTCTTGACGAGTAACTTCACGGCCGAATACGGGGCCGCCGCCGGCGCGATAACGTTGGTGCAAAGCAAGAGCGGAACGAATCAATATCACGGGGTCGCCTACGAGTTTCTTCGCAATAACATCTTCGACGCGAATACGTTTTTCAATAACCGTGCCGGGCTTGCCAAACCGCCTTTCCACCGGAACGAATTCGGTGGAACCATAGGCGGACCAATACGCCACGACAAGACTTTCATCTTCGGCGACTATCAGGGCACGCGCATTCGCCAGCCTGTAACCACCGTGGACACCATACCGACGCTCGCGCAGCAGCGGGCCATGCTTACAGGCGATTTCAGTTCGTTCAGCGCAACGATTTATAACCCGTACAGCGTAACCGGACCCGCCGGCAGCCCCGCCAGGAATCCTTTCCCAGGCAATCAAATACCGAGACAACTTCTGGACCCGGTGGCGGGCAAGTTAGTGGGTCTCCCGCCGGCGCCTAACCAGCCCGGCGCCACGCGCAACTATGTCTTCAACCCGCCGAACTCCGAGCGCGACGATCAGTTCGATATCCGGGTGGATCAGAACCTCGGAGCTTCCGACCGGCTTTTTGTGAAGTACAGTTACTACAAGTTGCTGGGTCTGACCGCGGGAACGCTGCCGCCCGGACCGAATCCAAGCCTAAATGTCGGACAGTATCTAACCGGCGGCGGCACGACACCGCTCGCGGCGTTCTCGACGACCCTCAACTACACCAAGGTTTTCAGCGCGAATTTGATCGACGAAGCACGCGCCGGAGTGGTTCGCACGGCGTCTACAAGCACTCTCGCGCCCGGTTCCACCGGACCCCTTGCCGCGCAACTGGGAGTTCCCGGAATCAACATCAGCGACCGTTCGGGCGGGCTGCCCGGCTATCAACTAAGCGGCTATCAGACGATCGGAAACACGGCGCAGAGTCCCGCCGAAAGCAATCAGAATTACTTTCAGTATGAAAATACGCTGACCTGGGTGAAAGGCACGCACACGCTTAAGTTCGGAGCGCGTTACATACGGGACCAATACAACGGCTTCACGGCCATCGCGCCGCGCGGATGGTACACCTTCAACGGCCAGTTCACTCGTCATATTGGCACCAGCGCCGGGGGATCGGTGCTGGCGGATTTTGCGCTCGGCGCATTTAACGGCGTGACGCGCAGCGTTCAATTTGGGGTGTACGGGATGCGTAACTGGGAAACCGGATTTTTCGCCGAGGACGACTGGCGAGTCACTAACCGCCTGACCCTGACTTACGGCCTGCGGCACGAAATGCAATCGCCGCCGTACGAAGTGAATAACCGATGGACCGATTTCGATATCAAGACGGGCGGGTTTCGCGTCGCCGGCGTAAACGGCAACAGCCGTACCTTACGCACGTTGGACACCGGCGGCTTCGGACCGCGGTTGGGCGTCACCTATCTCCTCACGGGAGATGGCAAAACGGTTCTGCGCACCGGCGGAGGCATCGCGTATGTCGAAAGTTTCAACAACGGCAAGCAGCTTCACCAGAACCCGCCGCTCACCGTTCAGCAGGCCATTTCCGCGGATCAGAATGGCGCGCCCCCGTTCACGATCTCGGCCGGCTTGCCGCTCCCCGTTGTTCCGGATTTGAACAACGCCGCGAGTTACAACGGCAACGCCACGGAGTACGATCCGAACCTCAAGCTGACCCGTTCCATGCAGTGGAGCGTCGGCATTCAACGCGAACTATTCAGGGACGTGCTGCTGGATGTCTCCTACGTCGGATCGCGCACGCTCGGCTTGATCAATTCGCTCAATGAAAATCAGGCGATTCCGGGACCGGGAGCATTCAGTCCAAGGCGGCCGCTATATGGCATCGACCCGCTGCTCCAGGACGTGGATTTCCGGACTAACTGGGGCGCATCCAAGTATCATTCGATGCAGACAAAGCTGCAGAAGCGTTTCTCCAAGGGCCTGACGGCATCTCTCGCCTGGACTTGGTCGCACAACTTGGCGAACGCGAGGGAGCCGGCCACCTCGACGCGCCCGGAGAATTCCTACTGCACAAAATGCGAATGGGGCAACGCGCTCGAAGACCGCCGGCATATGGTCGTGGTCAATCACGTGTACGAGTTGCCGTTCGGCGCCGGACGCGAGTTCGCGAATAGCGGCCTACTGGCGCGGATTGCCGGCGGCTGGACGGTTTCCGGCACGTGGACGATGTACACCGGCCAATGGTTTGCGCCCGCGCTCGCCGCCCCCGTTTCGAACGCCAACAGCAACTCGGCCGCCATCACAGCCATTGAACGCCCGAACTGGGCGAGCAATCCCAATTTGCCGAACGGCCAGCGCACCGTGGACGCATGGTTTAAAGTGAGCGCGTTCGCCATCCCCGCTCAATATACGTTCGGCAACGCGGGCCTCGGCATTATAGAGGGACCGGGTTACTTCAATACCGACTTAGGCATTCACCGGGATTTTGCCATTCGGGAAAGATACCGGCTAACATTCCGGTGGGAGTTATTCAACGCCTTGAACCGGCCGAATTTTGTAAATCCCGACGCTACGATCGGCGCTTCGACGGCGGGAACCATCAGCAGCACGCTCCCCGCGCGGAGCATGCAGTTCGCGCTGAAGCTGAATTTTTGACATTGGCCGTGTGCGAACCGATCACAAATTCGCCATGACCGAAATCCAGGAGTTGCACGCCTACCTTGTACGGGTATCGGGGCCGCTCGCAGGCTCGAGGTATCCGGTTCACAACGCAATTACGCGCATTGGACGCAGCCCTCAAAATGACGTTCCGATCGAAGAAGCCGCGGTCGTGTCGCTCCGGCACGCCGAGATTCGAAAGGATGAAAGCGGTTACACGATCCGCGACCTGAACAGCACGAATGGAACCTATATCAACGGGGTGCGAATAGAGCAAGGGCGTCTACAGCCGCCGTGCGCCATACAGCTTGGCGCGGGAGGGCCTCAACTCTCATTCTCAGTGGATAAATCTTCGCCCGTGGATTTAAACCGAACTCTCGAGGCGCCGGCCCGTTCGAAAATTCTAGGAGTTGGCGAGCATCGGGATCTCGTGGCCGAAGCGTTGGCGCGGGTACGGAGGGCAAGGTGGCGCGGCGACGGACGCGATCGGCGGCTCGCCATACTGCAGGAACTGGTGCGCAAAGCGGTTCATCGCTCGCGCCGGAAATTTAAGATAGCGATAGTTTTCCTGGTCTCGGCGGTACTCGGCTTGGCGGCTTTCAGCTTCCGGCAGATTCGCGAGCTGCGATCGGAAAAGCGGAATATCGACGCGCAAATTCGGACGCTGGAAGCGCGTCTCAAAAACGCCGGGAAAGATCCCGCTCAGACGGATGAGCTCATGGAGCAATTGAGCAAATATGAAGCCCGGGCGCGAGGCCTGGAGAGCAGTTTCATTTATCGCATGGGTGTTCGAGAGCCTTCCAATCCGATCGAACAGGAGGTCAAATCGCTAATGGCCGAGTTTGGAGCCGAAACGTATAGCCTCCCCCCGGAACTGCTGGAAGAGGTTGACCGCTATGTCCGGCAGTACCAATCCGTCGATCGCCCTCGTATCGTCGAGGCGCTGGGCCAGGCGCACGGGGACATTGAGACGGTGCGTGCCATCTTCCGGCATGAGCATCTGCCTCCGGACCTTGCCTACATGGTTGTGGTTGAGGGCGCCATCGGCAACGGAGCCCGAAGCGGGCGCGGCGCCGCGGGCATGTGGCAGCTTACGGCAAGCACGGCCCGCGGTTATGGTTTGCGCGTTGACGGGGCGGTGGATGAGCGGCTCGACATTCGAAAGGCCACCAAAGCCGCTTGCCAGTACATGCGGGAACTGATTTTGGATTTCGGCGCGGGCAGTTCCGTTATGCTGGCCATCGCCGCCTTCAATTCGGGGCCCGCGAAGGTCAAGCAGGCCGTCAGGGCCGTTAGAGACCCGATTAAACAGCGCAACTTCTGGTATTTATTTCGCATCGGGGCGCTCCCGCCGGAAACGCGGGAGTACGTTCCGAAGGTCCTCGCGGTGCTGATTATCGCCCGCAACCCCACTCGATTCGGATTCTGAGCAAGGAGCATCATGAAATTAACCGGTCTGTTGGGCGGTTGGGGATGCTGGGTGGGGACACGGCGCCCAGCAGCACATTCAAGTACCGATCCCAGGCGGCCCATTGCTCGTTCGTTTTCCGGATTAGCGGCGGTCCGGAGTACTTGAGAATCGTAACTTCGCCAAGAGACAGATAATTCCCCCGGCATTTCACGATTTCGAACGGCCCTTTAACCGTCTTGTTGCCTCCCTGCCTGGTCCCGATGTGGCTCCGGTTTTGCCTTGTGGCGATGAGCGGACGGGGCTGGGATGGAAGCGGTCGAGCCTTGAAGCGGACGGACCGGCAGTGACGGACGAACAGCGGGCCGAACTCGACTATCGCGTTGCCAAGTATGAGCAGAACCCTTCCGACGTCATCCGGTTGTCTGGCCGGGAAAATGTACTAGAAATTCCGCTACGGTTTGCAAATCCGGCAGAGCGGATCCCCCACCACAATATTCTGCCAACTCAAAGCCGGAATCGAAAGATAGTAACTTTCCGCCAGATTGCGCCCGTGATAATACGCGGGCAGCAAGTAATCGGGACGCGGAGTCAGGTGCAGGTACGGCTCGAACACGTGTCCCGAGCAGCCCGTGACGCCTTCATGGATATAGTCGCCCGCCATCGTCTGTGGCGCGCCCGCGAACCAGGTGGCCGTATCCTTCCAATTTCCCAAAGTCCATGCGCTTGGCGGGCGCGCGAACGTGCGAGCGTTCGTCGAAACGAATTCCGTCATGATCGCTCCGGGCAGCCACTCAAACCCAAGCATGCGCTTCTTCCGGTCCGGATCGTTCGATCCCCACGACGCATATCCGATTACCTGTTTCTGTCCATAGAGCACCGCGGCCGAATCGTCCAGCACCACGCGATCTTTGGGCAGCAGCGTCGCCGCATCCCGCAGCCAGCCATTGCCTTCGGTATTGTTGTCGGCGCGAACGTCGATCACGAACTTGCCCGTATTCTTGGCGATCAACGAGCGGTCGATCAGTCCGCGCACGTCCTCGAAATCGTAACCGGCCAGGCGGGTAACCAAGTAGATCGGGTAGTTGGGATGGCGAAACGGTTCGTCGCGCTGTCGAAAAAACGGATTGATCGCGGGACCGATTTTTTCGACCGTGAACCCTTTCAGCTCCGCGTAGAGTTCGGTCAGTTCGGAATCGACCGAGGCGGCGTCGGTTTGCAACTCCGCTCCCGAACCTGAAATTTTCAATGGCACCCCGAGCGTGGTGACCAGATAAAGAATCTTCTCCTGCAAGCCGTGCTTGCGGATGAATTTCCCAGTCGGGCCGGCTATATCGTCGTCAAAGATCTGACGGGAAATGACTTCATCGGGAGTCACATCCAGCGTGCAGAGATTTCCCAGCGGGATGCCGCGCTTATGAACGTAGTATTCGCCGATATGCCGGGAAACAGGCGATTGACGATTTACAAGGACAAGAACATTTTCGCCGGTCTGCGCGGATGCACAAGCCGCAAGAGCGATCGCAAGAAATAACCCCGCTCGCACCTACTTCAGGGTCTTGAGATATGCCACGATCGCATCGGCGTCGTCCGCCTTCAACTTGTAACGCGGCATGGGAGGATCGGCGGTATTTCCGGTCGGTCCGAGACCCGTTTTCAGGAACTCCGTCAACCCTTTCTCGCCCCAGCGCTGCATCAAACGGCCGCTGGCGGTGAGGTCGGGAGACTTGGCATGCCATTTCGGAACGGGATTCATCGGCTGGAAGTCTAGGGTCGCCCCTTTCAGCCAGTTGGCTTTGTCCAGTTCGCCCGTCTTGAGCCGGGGCGTGTGGCAGTCCTGGCACCGGGCGACTTCTTCCACCAGATAGCGTCCGCGCTCGACTTTATCCGCATCCGCGTCGTCGGCCTTTGAAACGGAAACCAGAGGTCCTTCGAGAACCATGGAAATGAGAGCAACCCTCAAGAGAGCGTTCAGAGATCGCATAGATTCCTAAATGGTACAATACCTAGCAAAACAGGCGGCTTTCGGGAAATTCATAATTTCTATCGGCCCCACATAATTCCTTTATGGATTTCGACCAACTCCATACGTTTCTCGAAATCGTCAGGCTGAAAAGCTTTTCGAAAGCGGCGCTAACCTGTTATCGGACGCAACCGGCCATCAGCGCGCAGATCCGCCAACTGGAACAGGAACTTAAGACCGAGTTATTCGAGCGCTTCGGCAGCCGCATTTCGCTCACTACCGCAGGCAAATTGTTCGGTGAATACGCCGGGCAAATCCTCGATTTACGGCGGCGCGCCCAGGACGCGATCCATGAGCTGGAACTGGTTCCGCGCGGCGAACTGGTGATCGCGGCCAACGAAGCGACCTGCATCTACGTGCTGCCCGAGGTCTTCTCCGAGTACAAGAAGCAGTTTCCGGCCGTGCAGCTTCAGGTGAATCGATCCTATGGCGCGCGCGTGGTGGAGGCGGTAATGGAAAATATCGCGGACTTCGGGCTGACCCAGCTGCCGGTGGGCGAGAAGCGCGTCCAGATCGTCGATATCCATAAGGACGAAATTCGCGCCATCCTGCCGGCCGGCCATCCGCTTGCGGCAAAATCGTCGGTTACGTGCGAGGACTTGGCTCCGTTCCCGCTGCTGCTTCCGAAGTCGGGCGCCACGCGAACGCGCCTGGACGCGTGGCTCGAACCGGTCGAAGGCGAGATCCAAGTCTCGATGGAACTCGATTCGACGGAGATGATGAAGCGTTTCGTCATGGCCGGGCTGGGGATCTCGTTCCTGGCGGCTTCGAATTGCGTGGAAGAGATTGCGGCGGGAAAACTTCGCGCGGCATCGTTAAGACCGGAGTCCATGAGCCGCCGGTTGGGGCTGATCTACCGGAAAGACAAGGCGCTTTCGAAAGCGGCGCTGGGGTTCATTCAGGTGGTTTTGGCGCACTTCGGAGATTACCGGTTAAAGAACGACACCGCGGGGGCGGCTTAGGCGTGATCTGCCCCCGGTGTGACAAGCGGTTTGCGCTTACCGAAGCGGATTCCGAATCCGAGCGCTGCCCGCACTGCGGCGCGATCTGCGCGCAAACGGCCGCGATTCTAAAGACATCCACTATTCTGATTTCGGCCAACCAAACGGATGCGGTTTATCACTCGGTGGATGAGGTGCCGGAGCCATTGCGCCGGATGCTTTTGCAATCCACCAACGGGCTGAATTCCGGTACGATCCTGATTGCCGACCGGCGCGGAAAGGATCAAATTTCCAAGGCGATCCAGGGCCTGCCGTCTTCGACGCAGCGCAAATTACGGGAAGCCGCGTTGGGCGGACGCTTGGAGGGTCTGCCGCCGCGCGGTTTTTTGGGATGGCCGCTGCGCTATTGGGCGGGGCTGCTGATGGTGGGCGCGAGCGGCTTGGTGGCGTGGATGGTAGCTGGTGGCAGGTAAAGCTTTGCGGTGGAACAGCCGATTAACGTGCATGGATGGACGACCATGAACGCTCCTTCGAGTGCCGGCTTCGCAAATGATCTACCCGTAATCATTACCAGATTGGGCGCCGTGGAAACCGCGGTGGACGGCGTGATTATCGAAATTTCGGGGAAGACGATGACGCTTCGTGCAACTCACGAACTCCCGCGTGGAGGGCTCGTAAGAATTGAAGCGGCCGATACTCTTTGGCTGGGGGGAATTTCCGAGTGCGTGCCATACGAGAGGTCCTACAAAGTGCGCGTGACGCTCGCGCACGCTTTATACGGATTGGCGGAACTCGCGCGGCTTGCCGAGCGTTTTGCGGGCAGCCCGCCTAGCGAGGAGCGCACGCCTTTACCCGGCGCTGCATTGGCTCTAGCTCACTGAATGGCCGACCGAGCGGTGATTTTCGGCAGTTCCGGCCAATTAGGGCTGGAGCTGTCGCGAGACCTCACCACGCGCGGCTATGAGGTCCGGGGGTTCGAACGCGCGGCCATCGATATCGCCGATCGCGCAAAGGTGGAAGGAGCGTTAGCCGAATTCGACCCGCGATTCGTCTTCAACGCCGCCGCATACAATCAGGTTGACGTGGCGGAAAAAGAGCCGCAAGCCGCGTTTACCGCGAACGCGCTCGGAGTTCGGAATCTGGCGCTCGCCTGCCGCCAGGTGGACGCCCGTTTGATCCATTTCTCCACCGACTACGTGTTCGATGGCATGGCTGGACGGCCCTACACGGAAGACGATCCGACGCACCCGCTGGGAGCCTATGCCGTTTCGAAATTGGCGGGCGAGCTTTACGCCCAAGCGTATCTCGATCGCCCTTTGATAGTTAGGACATCGGGCGTGTTCGGCCCGGGCGGCGTCCGCACCAATCGCGGAAACTTCGTGGAATTGATGCTGCGATTGGCTGCGTCGGGCCAGCCGATTCGCGTCGTGGAAGACCACATCGCGTCGCCATCCTTTGCTCCCGCGCTCGCGGCGCGAACCATCGATCTGATTGAGCGGAACGCCAGCGGTGTCTTCCACATTGGCGGAGGCACTCCGATTTCGTGGTTCCACTTTGCCCGCATGATCTTCGATGCGGCGGGAATGCAGCCGGAGCTTCACGCCACCGACGAGCGGGAGTACCGGACACCCGCCCGGCGCCCCAAGTTTTCGGCTTTGGCGAATGCGAAGCTGGAGCGGTCGGGGGTAGCGGCAATGCCGCCTCTAGAGGAAGCGCTTCGGGAGTACTTCGCTATTCGAAATCGGATGCTTGGGTGAGTTTCACGAGCGCCGCGACAGCGCCCGCGAAATCGCAAGAGCCTCGGCCTACTTGATTTCGTTGCTATTTGGACCGGCCGGCTCCTGGCCGTAATTCTCGCGAATCGTCATGCTCTGGTCGGAGTAGAACGTCCGGCTCCCCGTTGTACCGAAGGCGGTCGGAATCGCTGTAATGCTGTATCCGGTGGGTGTCGCGGCGAGCGTGTACTTATATCCGCCCTTTTCGCCTTTCGACAAGTCGCCGGGAACCAGATCGGACGCGGACGGGTTCGGCGCTCCGCTGGTCGGCGGACCCAACTCCTGCAAGGACACCGCATACTTGCCGAATTGCGAGAAGTATTGCGCCTCGGCCGGATGGATCGCGCGCGCGATGGTGCTGATGGCCGCCATCTCCTGCGCGTACATCCGCGCTTTGCTCAGTTTTGGAAGCGCGATTCCCAGAATAATCAAGATGATCGCAATAACGATCAGAAGCTCAATCAGCGAGAATCCGGATTGTCTACGTTTCTTTGGCAAGGTTCGCTCCAGGTATATAGTTTATGACGAAGCCGCCGCTTCAGGCGTGCAAGTTGCGAACGGCGTGAAATTGGCGTAGCCGGGCGAGCAAAGCAGGCAGCAGCTTGAGATCCAACGCATTCGCTCCGTCGGATAGCGCCCTTTCCGGCGCGTCGTGGACTTCGACGAAGATCCCGCTCACGCCCACCGCCACCGCCGCGGACGCTAGCGGCTCAATGAACCGCGGCTGGCCTCCCGACGCCGCTCCCGCTCCCCCCGGCAGTTGGACGCTATGCGTGGCATCGAAAATCACCGGCCAGCCGAGCTCGCGCATGATTTTCAACCCGCGCATGTCCACAACCAGGTTGTGATATCCGAACGAAGATCCACGCTCGGTCAACAGAATTTTCCCGTTTCCGGTGGACGCCACCTTTTCGGCTGCGGGGCCGATGTCCTCCGGCGCCAGGAACTGTCCCTTCTTGATATTTACAATTCTCCCGGTTCGCCCCGCCGCAATCAGCAAGTCCGTCTGGCGGCAAAGGAAAGCCGGGATTTGCAAGATATCGCAGACGCCGGCAGCCAATTCGGCTTGGGCGGGTTCGTGAATGTCGGTAAGGATCGGGTAGCCTTCCGCTTGCAGGCCGGCCAGAATGCGAAGGCCCTCTTTCAGGCCAGGACCGCGGTAGCCCGATATGCTGGTGCGGTTCGCCTTATCGAAAGACGCCTTGAAGACGAAAGGCCCGGCCATCTCGCCGATCGCTCGGGCCATCTTATGGACGTGCGCTTCGCTCTCGATTACGCAGGGGCCGGCGATCAGCGCCAGCGGAAGCCCGTCGCCGAACGCGATCTTGCCGTTGCGGACGGAAAGTTCAATCGCCACGCGAGTATTGGGGAACTGCCTGCGCGACCGTTTGGAGAACGGGGTTCAAGCGCTTTTGACGGTATTCATACGCCGCGCCAATGAACGCCCGGAACAGCGGGTGCGGTTCCATGGGCTTGGACTTGAATTCCGGATGAAACTGGCAGCCCAGAAACCACGGGTGGTTCTCGATCTCGCAGATTTCGACGTAAGTCTTGTCCGGCGTCTCCCCGGTGATCCGCAGGCCGGCCGCCGTCAACGTTCCTTCATATTCGCGGTTGAATTCGAAACGATGCCGGTGGCGCTCGCTGATCTCGCGCATTCCATAGGCCTCCCGCGCGCAGCTGCCAGGGGCCAAGATGCACGGCCACGCACCCAGGCGCATCGTTCCGCCAAGCTCGTCGATACCCTTCAACTCGCGCAACTTGAAGATCACGCGATCCGGAGCGGCGGGGTCGAACTCGGTTGAATCCGCGCGATCGAGGCCGCAAACATTGCGCGCGAATTCAATCACCATGGTTTGCATGCCGAGGCAGATTCCGAAATAAGGAACCTTCTGCTCGCGCGCGAAACGAATCGCGTTAATCATCCCCTCGATCCCGCGTTTACCGAACCCGCCGGGCACCAGGATGCCGTCGAAATCTTCGAGCTGCCGCTCCCAACCCGGGCCGGTCACGCTTTCGGCTTCAATCCAGTGGATTTGCACCTTCAATTGATGGGCAAGAGCGCCATGCAACAGCGCCTCTTTCAGGCTCTTATAGGAATCTTCGTACTCGACGTATTTTCCAATCAGGCCGATGCTCACCTCATCGAGCGGATTCTGCATCCGCTCGAGCATTCCGTTCCACCGGCGCAAATCGCGCGGCCCGGCATCCCATTTGAGATGGCGCAGGATAATTTCATCGACGCCTTGCTCGGCGAAGAATTTCGGGACCTCGTAGACCGATTGAACATCGCGCGCCGTGACCACCGAATCGGCTTCCACGTCGCAAAACAGCGCGATCTTTTCCTTCATGTCCCGCGGCAGGAAACGCTCCGAGCGGCACAGAAGTATGTCGGGCTGAATGCCGATGGCGCGCAGCTCCTTGACGCTATGTTGCGTGGGTTTGGTTTTCAGCTCCTGCGCCGCGGCGATCCACGGGACCAGCGTTACGTGAACGAAGATGCAGTTTTCGCGGCCCTGTTCGTGGCGAATCTGGCGGATGGCCTCGAGAAAGGGCAGCGACTCGATGTCGCCCACCGTGCCGCCGATTTCGACGATCACGACATCCGCACCGGCCGAGACCTTCTTCACCGCCGCCTTGATTTCGTTGGTCACGTGAGGAATTACCTGGACGGTCTTGCCTAGGTAATCGCCGCGTCTTTCGCGGGTGATGATCTGCTCGTAGATCCGGCCTGAAGTCAGATTATTGGCCTGCGTGAGTTTGCAGTGCGTGAAGCGCTCGTAATGGCCTAAATCGAGATCGGTTTCCGCGCCATCGTCGGTGACGAATACTTCGCCGTGCTGGAACGGGCTCATGGTTCCGGGATCGACATTTAGATACGGATCGAATTTCTGGAGATTGACCCGCAGCCCGCGGCTTTCGAGCAGGCAGCCTATCGATGCGGCGGCGATCCCTTTGCCGAGGGACGATACGACTCCGCCGGTAACAAAAATATATTTAGCCACGTGTGTCCCGTGTGGCGTTCTTGTGGCGCGGGCACTCGTGCCTGCCGTGTCCACACTCGTGTGGACACTTGTTCCGAAGTGGGAAAAACCCTGCGTCCACACGAGTGTGGACACGGCAGGCACGAGTGCCCGCGCCACAAAACCAACTCATCGTGCGACCTCGTACAGCGCCGCCACTTTTTCTAAATCTTCAGGCGTATCCACCCCCACCGATTCGTAGTCAGTTTCCACCACGCGAATCTTGAAACCATTCTCCAAAGCCCGCAGTTGCTCCAGCCGCTCGCCTCTTTCGAGGGGACCCACGGGCAAATCGGAATACCGCAAAAGAAAGTCGCGCCGGTAAACATAAAGCCCAATGTGCTTGTAGTAAGGAGGCGCGGACGGAATCGTCGAACGCGAAAAGTAGAGGGCGTTCTGAAAGCGGTCCGTAACTACTTTCACCACATTCGGATCCCCGATCTCGCGCGGATCTTCTATTTTCTTGCTTAGAGTCGCCATCGGTATCGACGGTTCATCGGCCAGCGGGAGAATCGCGGCATCGATCGCGGCGGGGTCGATCAGCGGCTCATCCCCCTGGACATTCACGACGATCTCCGCCGATTCCGCCGAGGCTACCTCCGCCACCCGGTCCGAGCCAGAGAGATGATCCGGCCGAGTCATCCGCACGAGCGCCCCGAATCCGCGCGCCGCCGCATAAATCCGCTCGTCGTCGGTGGCGATAATCACGGAGGTGAGATATCGCGCCATCGACACACGTTCGTGGACATGCTCGAGCATGGATTTACCGGCGAGGGTGGCGAGGGCTTTTCCGGGGAAACGAGAAGAAGCGTACCGAGCAGGGATAACGCCCAGAATCTTGCGAGGCACAGACGATCTTACCAAAAAACTCTCGTGATAGACTGAGGATCAGAATCAGAATCGGAAGCAATCAGGTATGCGATTCCCCCAATTTGCAGTCCTGTCCGCTCTCTTGGCCGTATTCGCTTTCAGCCTCCCGTCGGCGGATAAGGGAGCGAGCGCCGCCTCCGATCCTAAAGTGAATATTGAACCGCGCGCAAGGCCGACGGCGCCCGAGCCGCCGCTCCCCCGGGCAAATATTCGCGTCGATACCAACGTGGTTCAGATTCCCGTGACCGTAACCGATCCGCTAAACCGCTTCGTCACCGGCCTGGAAAAAGAGAATTTCCGGCTTTTCGAGGATAAAGCCGAGCAGAAGGTATCGTATTTCGCCAGTGAAGACGCGCCCATATCGGTTGGGCTGGTGTTCGATACGAGCGGCAGCATGGGAAGCAAGCTGGACAAGTCGCGGCAGGCGGTCGCGCAATTTTTCAAGACAACCAATCCGGAAGATGAATTTTTCCTGGTCGAATTTAACGACCGCCCGACCCTGGTAAGCGGTTTCACCACGAGTTTGGAAGAGATTCAGAACCACCTCACGTTTACGCAATCGAAGGGACGAACAGCATTGCTCGATGGCGTTTACCTTGCGTTGCATCAGATGAAAAAGGGCCACAATGCGCGCAAAGCGCTGCTGATCATCTCGGATGGCGGCGACAATAGCAGCCGGTACACGGAGAGCGAGATCAAGAATCTGGTTCGCGAGGCGGACGTGCAGATCTACGCGATCGGCATCTTCGAACCCATGTCGGCGCGGGGCCGGACCGCCGAAGAATTGTCGGGTCCCGGTTTGCTGACCGAGATCGCGGAGCAGACGGGCGGGCGCCATTTTCCGGTGGAGAATCTCAATGAGCTGCCCGATATCGCGGCGAAGATTGGAATCGAATTGAGAAATCAGTATCTGTTGGGTTACACGCCCACCAATACGGGGCGGGACGGAAAGTACCGCAAGGTCAAAGTCACGCTCGTGCAGCCGCGAGGCCTGCCTCCCCTTCATGCGTTTTGGAGATTGGGCTATTATGCTCCGACACGGTAGGAATGTGGCGCTTGTTGCCGCGCTCGCGCTGGCAATGCTAGCCGCGCCCTGGGCTTCGAAAGGCCAGCAGAAATCCGACGAAGACGCCCGGTTCTCCACGGATACCCGCTTGGTTATTCTTCCGGTAACGGTCCAGGATAAGAACGGCCATCTCGTTACCAATCTGCCGCAAAGCGCGTTCCAGATTTATGAAAACGGCGTGCTTCAGCCAATCAAGACGTTCAAGCGCGAAGACGTGCCGGTATCGCTCGGCTTGATTGTCGACAATAGCGGAAGCATGCGGGACAAACGGCAGAAAGTGGAATCGGCCTCGCTGGCCTTGGTGAAAGACTCCAACCGCGAGGATGAAGTCTTTATCGTCAACTTCAACGATGAGGCCTTTCTCGATCAGGATTTCACGAACAACATCAAGGAAATGGAGCAAGGCCTCACGAAGATCGATTCGCGCGGGGGCACGGCCATGCGCGACGCGATCCGGATGTCGATAGACCATTTGAAAGAGAAAGGCAAGAAAGACAAGAAAGTCTTGCTCGTGGTGACCGACGGGAACGACAATGCGAGCATCGTTAGCCTGGAGAATCTAGTCCGGGCGGCTCAACAGAGCGAAGTGATTCTCTACGCCATCGGTTTACTGAGCGATGAAGAGCGCCGCGAAGCCAACCGCGCGAAGCGCGCTTTGATCGCGCTGACCGATGCGACCGGCGGACAGGTTTATTTTCCCAAGGAAGTATCCGAAGTGGATCGCATCGCGCATCAGGTCGCGCGCGATATCCGCAACCAATACACCATCGGGTACAGTCCGCTGAATGCCGCGCTCGACGGCAGCTATCGAACCGTCAAGGTGATTGCCACGGGCCCGAACAAGCTTGCCGTTCGAACGCGCAGCGGCTACTACGCCACTCCCGATAAGACGAACATCTCCGCGTCATCCCGGCCGTCGCGGTAAATGGTTGGCGCGATCTGGCGTCTTACCCGCGGTTACCGGCTTAGGCCTTGGCGCAGCCCTTACTTGAAGTGGCGGATCGAAACCTATTCCGGCATTCCCGCCGGCCAAATCCAATTTAGAGATTTCGTGCGATTCAGTTGGAAAACCAGAAAGGAACTGCTGCGCTATTTGCGTTGGACGGGAAAGATGAAATAAGCCGGGCGAACCATAAAGCTCGCCCGGCTCGGAGAGTTACGGCTTCGGGGTGGTGGTGGTGGTTGAACTGCTGCTGTCGGTCGTGCTGCTGGATCCGGTCGCGCTGTCCATGTTGCCCTTCTTGTGATGCTTCTTGGATTTGGTCATGGTCGTATCGGTTGACGAAGTCGTTCCAGTGCCGGTCGAGTCGGTCGCGGCCATGTCGCCCGTCGCGGTCTTTTTGTGCTTCTTGTGCTTCGTAGTCGTGGTGGTTGTGCCTGTCGCATCCTGATTCGTAGTCGCCGAATGCTCCGTGCTCTGCGTCGAGGATGTGGAACCGGCCTGGCCAAAAACGAGCGGCACACTGGCCAAAGTGAAAAATGCGGCTAAAACAGTCTTCTTCATGCTAAATTTCTCCTTGCGGGTAGCTTTGCATGTGTCCCGCTGTTTCCATCTTGTTACTTCTCCCGCTACTTGGCGATAGCCTCGGTAGGCTATACGGAGACACGTTTGTGAGGGGTAGTACCGTTAGGAATTTTAATAATTTATTGACAATTAGACTGGCCAGGCTATGGTAAAAAACCTCGGCTTCCGAAACACTGTGGTAAGCGGCTGACAGGATTCCAAATCGATGAACACTCGCGTTATTACTCCGGGTAGCATTAGCCGCGTGCTAATAGCGGGCTTCTCGTTGGTCATTATTCTCTTGCTCGCGGCGGGGTTCATCGGTATCCGCAACATTCAATCCATCAAGGAAAACGCCGCGAGCCTGGTGAAGGAGCAACGGGTGTCAACGCGCCTGATCGGGGAAATTCAGCAGGAGCAGTCCACGCTCAGCGCCGTGTTTTATAAACTGGCGCGCGACCCCGACACGGTGAATTACAAGCAAATTCTGCCGCAGCTCGATACGATCGACGCGAACATGGAGCGCATCGCGGACGAAGCGCGAGGGACCCCGCAAGAGCGCTTGTGGAGCCAGTTGAACGACGCCTCGAAGGCATTTTCCGTCGAAGCCCGCCGCCTGCTCACCGCCACGCGCGCGCCCACGCTGGCTTCGCGCGATCTTTTCCGGCGGCACGAGCAGGTGATCTCCATCATTTCTCAACTGGTCGGGGACGGCTACTTGAAAGTCACCAACGCGCAATATGAAATCGACCGGCGCTCCGAGAGATTGAGGAAAGAATCGATTATCCTGTTGGGCGCTTCGCTTTTGCTGGCTCTGATTACCACGGTGCTCACGGTCCGCGTGACCGCCGAATTATTTCGCAGAATGGAATGGCAGGCGGGCGAGTTGAGCCGCGTGTCCTGGCATATGTTGAAGGATCAGGAGTCGATTGCGCGCCGCTTTTCGCATGAGCTGCACGATGAGTTGGGCCAGTCGCTCACGGCGGTCAAAGCGAATCTGGCGGCATTGAATTACAACGATCCTCAGAGCCGCTCCCGCGTGCAGGATTGCGTTCACTTGGTGGATGAGGCCATCGGCAATGTCCGGCAGCTCTCGCAATTGTTGAGGCCCACGATCCTCGACGACTTCGGCCTGGATGCCGGGGTGCGCTGGCTTTGCGACGGGTTCCGCCAGCGAACCGGAATCGATGTGGAATTCGTTTCCAACCTGACATCCCGGCTCCCCGAGGACACGGAGACCCATCTGTTCCGCATCGCGCAGGAAGCCCTGACCAACGTGGCGCGTCATTCCGGCGCAAAGAAAGTGATCGTGGAACTCAATTCCGAAGACCACACCATCTGCCTGGTCATCAGCGACGATGGCAAAGGGCTGATCGCCCCCATGCGCCCTCCTGGACGGAATGTTCCGCAACCAGCCGGAATGAAAAGCCTCGGGATGATTGGCATGCGAGCGCGGGCGCGAGCCGCCGGCGGCGAACTGCGGCTGAGTTCTTCCAAATTGGGCGGCCTTCGCATTGAAGTCGAAATTCCGGTGCTGGAGGGACAACGTGAAAAACATTCGAGTCTTGCTGGCTGACGATCATGCCGTGGTGCGCCAGGGCTTCCGCTTGATCTTGAGCCATGAGCCGGATATGGAGATTGTGGGCGAGGCGGGCAACGGCCGGGAAGCGCTGGCGTTGTGCGAAGAGTTGAAGCCGGACGTGGTCGTGATGGATGTGGCCATGCCGGAACTGAACGGCATTGAAGCGACGCGCCGTTTGGCGGCATCGCTACCCAAGACCCGGGTTCTCGCGTTGAGCATGCACAAGGATGGCGTGTACGTCCGGGAGATCCTGGGGGCCGGCGCGAGAGGCTATCTTCTTAAGGATTCGATCGACCGCGATTTGCTCGCGGCCGTTCGCGCGGTTGCCAAGGGGGAAGGCTATCTAAGCCCGGCCATTTCGGATGCCGTGTTGAACGATTACCGGCGAAACGTAAGCAAGCCGCTCGATCTCTTGACGAGCCGCGAGCGCGAAGTGCTCCAGATGATCGCCGAGGGCGGCACGAATAAGGAAATCGCCAATAAGCTGAATTTGAGCGTTTACACCGTCGACGCGCACCGCGGGCGCATCATGGAGAAGCTGAACGTGCATAGCTCGAACGAACTGGTGCGGTTCGCGGTACGGCACGGCGTAATTGATTGAGATAAACCGAGATTTGGCCACATGTTGACAAAAACCACTTGACACCCACAATATCTTGGGCCATCATTGCAATTGCGTGCCAACCCTTCCCCAACCAGCAGGAGCAGCGATAACGTGGGCCAGCTAACTACTTCCAGTGCGAAAATAAAAGAGTTGAAACTGCAAGACTCTCCCCAAACCACGAAAGCGGGGGTGCCATTCCCCCGATATTTCACGGCCCGTCTCGAGCCCGGAAAAACGCCGTACGACGACGTTCAATGGGAGACGCGCAACGCCACTATTGGCAACGACAAAGGCTCGGTCATTTTCGAGCAGCGCGATATCGAAGTGCCGTCCGATTGGTCGCAAACCGCGGCGAATATTGTCGCGAGCAAGTATTTTCACGGCAAACTCGGATCGCCCGAGCGGGAAAGCAGCGTGGCCGAGCTGGTGCACCGGGTGGTCGACAATATCGCCGATTGGGGGCTGAAAGACGGCTATTTCGCCACCCGGGAAGACGGAGAGAATTTCCGCGGCGAATTGGCGCACTTGATGTTGACGCAAAAAGCCTGTTTCAATTCGCCGGTCTGGTTCAACGTCGGCGTGAAAGAATCCCGCGGTTACGGCTGGATTTACGACGAAGCCGCGAACCGCATGAAGCAGATGACGACGGGAGTTAACGACGACGTCCGTCCGCAATGTTCGGCCTGCTTCATCGTGTCGGTCAAGGATTCGCTCGAATCGATTCTCGATCTCGCCAAGACCGAGGGCATGCTGTTCAAGTGGGGTTCGGGTACGGGCACGAACCTTTCGACTTTGCGCGAAGGCGACGGCATTCTATCGGGCGGCGGCCGCGCCTCCGGTCCGCTTTCGTTCATGAAGGGTTTCGACGCCTTCGCCGGCGTCATTAAATCCGGCGGCAAGACGCGCCGGGCGGCGAAAATGGTGATCCTGAACGCCGATCATCCCGACGTCGAAGGCTTCATCTGGTGCAAGGCGAAGGAAGAGAAAAAGGCGCACGCGCTGATCGACGCGGGCTTCGATTCATCGCTCGACGGCGACGCCTATAGCTCGGTGTTTTTCCAGAACGCCAATAATTCCGTGCGCGTGAGCGACGACTTCATGCAGGCCGTGGTCGAAGATCGCGAGTGGTGGACCAAGTCGGTCGTCACCGGTGAAAAGGTCAAGCGCTATCAGGCTCGGGACCTGATGCATCAGATCGCGGAAGCGACGCATCAGTGCGGCGATCCCGGCATGCAGTTCGATACCACCGTCAATCGCTGGCATCCGTGCAAGAACACGGCGCGCATCAACGCTTCGAATCCGTGCTCGGAATATATGTTCCTCGACGATTCGGCCTGCAATCTATCCTCTTTGAATGTGCTGCGCTTTGTCGGGCCGGGCGGGCAGTTCGATGTGGAAGCGTTCCGGCACGCTGTCGATACGATGATCGTGGCGCAGGAAATTATTGTCGACAACGCCAGCTATCCGACCGAAAAGATCGGGCGGAATTCGCACGAGTACCGTCCCTTGGGTCTCGGATTCGCCAATCTGGGCGCGCTGCTGATGTCCTTCGGCATTCCTTACGACAGCGACAACGGGCGCGACTACGCGGGCGCGATTTCGGCCGTCATGTGCGGCCAGGCTTATCTGACGAGCGCGCGGATCGCCGATGCGGTTGGACCGTTCCCGGGTTACGCCAAGAACGAAGAGCCGTTCCTCGACGTGATCCGCATGCACCGCGATTCGGTGAGCCGGATCAATAGCCGGAGCATTCCGTACGACCTTTATCAAGGCGCCAAGAATTGCTGGGATGGCGCTTACGAACTCGCGCAGCGCGCCGGCGTGCGCAACGGACAGGTCACGGTGATCGCGCCGACCGGCACCATCGGCTTCATGATGGATTGCGATACCACGGGGATTGAACCCGATCTGGCGCTGGTGAAATACAAGAAGCTGGTCGGCGGCGGCGTGATCAAGATCGTCAATAACACCGTTCCGCAAGCGCTGATCAAGCTGGGTTACACGCCGGAGCAGGTCGAGCGGATCGTCTCCCACATCGATGCGACCGGTACGATCGAAGGCGCGCCGAATTTGAAACCGGAACACCTGGCGTGCTTCGATTGCAGTTTCCGTCCGCAGAACGGCGCGCGGTCGATCCATTACATGGGCCATTTGCGGATGATGGCGGCCGTGCAACCGTTCACTTCGGGCGCGATCTCGAAGACCATCAACATGCCCGAGGAGTGCTCCGTCGAAGACGTGATGGACGCTTATATCGAAAGCTGGCGATTGGGGTTGAAAGCGGTTGCGATTTACCGCGACAACTCCAAGCGCTCGCAGCCGCTCAGCTCGAGCACGGGCAAGGGCGAGAAGAAGGCCACGGCGAGCGCCGTTGCCGCGGCAGTGACGGAGAAAGTGGTCTACCGTCCGATTCGCCGCAAGCTTCCCGACGAGCGCCAATCGATTACGCACAAGTTCTCGATCGGCGGCCACGAGGGCTACATCACGGTTGGCATGTACGAGGACGGCACGCCGGGCGAAATCTTCGTGACGATGGCGAAAGAAGGCTCAACTATCTCCGGCCTGATGGACAGCTTCGCGACGGCGATCAGCTACAACCTGCAATACGGAGTGCCGCTGAAGTTCCTGGTGGATAAATTCGGACACGTCCGGTTCGAGCCGAGCGGGTGGACGGGCAACCAGCAGATTCCGTACGCGAAATCGATTCCGGATTATATTTTCCGGTGGTTGGGATCGAAGTTTCTAGGGACGGATTACTCGGGCGGAGAGGCGGGTGCGACGCCGAACATGCGTCCCACGGAGCAGGACCCGCAGGAGAGCCTGCCCTTTCCCGCGGCGGTTTCGGACGCGCCGCTATGCGCGGAGTGCGGCGGGATTATGACGAGGAACGGCAGCTGCTATAAGTGCGGGAACTGCGGGGGAACGAGCGGCTGTAGCTAGGCGGTGGCACTCGGACCGGCGAGAAGTTCGCGACCGTGTTGTGGCGCACGCACTCCTGCGTGCCGCGTCCCCACTCGTGGGGACGTTTCCCGGGGCGGGTCCACAACCGAAGCGGATGACTGCGTGCGCCACACATCACTACCGGATTATGGTGAGTTGCCGGTTTCGCATGGGTCGGAAAGCCGTGGGGGTTTATCGACAAGACGGGTGCGGTTGTAGTTGCGCCCAAGTTTGAAGATGCGGAATCATTCTTGGCTCGTGTTTTCACGTATTAAGACATGACGGATGCGGCGCTGTTGCAGCACATTTTGCGCCTGCCTCACGCCAAGGCCAATCTCAAACAACTCATTCGCGAGACGCACTCCGCGCGGGAAACGCTGGAGCCCGCGCTGGAGCGATTGGCGGCTTGTGGCGAACTGATCGAACTGCGCGCCGGCCACTATTCGGCAACGGCAAACAGCCGGGAATTCGCGAGCGGGCGCGTGTCCATGCATCGCGATGGATACGGTTTTCTGATTCCGGACAAAGCGATCGAGGGCGTTACCGGCGACATCTATATTCCCTCCGATTCCACGCAGGGCGCGATGCACGGAGACCGCGCGCTGATTCGCATCGCCCGCATCGAGCGAGGCGGCCGCGCCGATGGCGAGATCCTGAAAATTCTCAAGCGCGCGCACCCCACCGTGGTCGGGGAGTTTCGCATCACCCGGCGCGGATATTTCGTCGTGCCTCACGACGAGCGGCTGCAAGACTGGATCGAGATCCCGGAAGAGTTCGCTATTCCGGCTCCGGTGTCCCAAAACGACCGCATCGGTCCGAAGCCGCTCGCCATAACCGATATCGCCGCGCTCGAAGGCATGATCGTCGATGCGGAGCTGATTGAATACGCGGAGCGCGGCGAGCATCCGGTGGGTAGGATCGTCGAGATCCTCGGACGGCCCGACGACTTCGGCATCGACGTCGAAATCGTCATTCGCAAGCATCACCTGCCCAACCGCTTTCCTCCCGAAGTAATCGAGCAGGCGCAGAATGTTCCGTCCGTCATTTCGGCTTTTGAAATGGAAGGCCGCCGCGACTTCCGCGATCTGCCCATCGTCACGATCGACGGGGAAACGGCACGCGATTTCGACGATGCGGTCTGGATCGACCAGCTTGCCAACGGGCATTTCGTGCTGCATGTGCACATCGCCGATGTCGGCCATTACGTGCGCCCCGGCACGCCCATCGATGCCGAAGCGCGCCTGCGCGGGACGAGCGTCTATTTTCCCGACCGCGCCGTTCCCATGCTGCCTTTCGAGCTTTCAACTAATATTTGCTCGCTGAATCCACATGTCGACCGGCTGGTGC
>JBPCKZ010000087.1:0-4454 GCA_051003795.1 Bryobacteraceae bacterium
GGATCGGTCACCAGAAACACGCCATTGGACCGCGAGATTTTCGACCAGATCTCACCCGCCGTATCGCGGATAGTCGCCTGATCCCCGGTGCCGAAAGCCGCCCGCACGTCCGACATGTTGCTGAGCACCAGGCTGACGGAACGAAGCATTTCCGCCCGCGATTGCCAAAGGGATTCATACGCCCGGAAACTGCTTCGCACCTCGCTTTGGAGGTTCTGCGACATCGCGCGCAGCACCTGATCCTGCACGAACCAACCTGTAAACGCCAGCAGGATGGTGATTGCGATGGAGGTCGATAGCAAAATTTTCCAAAGCAGCGATGGATGCCGGATTTTCGCCCCCAAGTCTCGAAGCATCACTTCCTCGCGCCCGGATAAAAGACTTGATCGTCCGGCGCGGGCGGGTAGTCTTTTCCGTACTTATTCTTGTGCGAAGACGGCAGGTAGCCTGCTTCGGAAACGGCAATCGGCGGCAATTCAAGGCCGCTGTTATCGATCCGGATGCGCCGCGAGAGACTGCGCAGCGTTTGCTCCGTGGCCCGCTCATGAAATACGCGCAGCTCATAATTTCCAGGCGGCAAATCGATTTGAAATTTCCCGGCGCGGTCCGTCGTCGTGAAATAGGGCGCGTTCAAGACCAGGATCACCGCGCTCATGGCCGGATGGATATTGCAGAAGACGCGGACGACGCCCGCTCGCGCGAATCGGACGGACCAGGTCGTCCCGGGAGGATAAAGCCCAACGTCGAAAATCTGGCCGCTATAGCTCGAGAAAGCGTTGTGGAAAATCGGATCGAAGTTGGGGAAATCGACGATCGTGCCGGTCTGCACGGGAAGGATGTGCGGCGCGAACGTTTTTTTCTTCTGGATCATGAGCGCATGCTTTCCAGGCGCCCCGGGGATGCCCGCCGAATCCAGAGGTTCCGCGGAAATCACGACGCCGGAGTAATCCACCGGCTTCCCCGCGGTTGCGCCGCCCGAATCCACATGTGAATTCACTAGCTGGATGCGGCCCGACAGCACGGCCGCGTGTACAAAGCAGCTTATCCCGGAGAGGCTAAAACAGATAAGCCAGCGCCAGATCATAATGATTGTTCAATCGGTTGCCAATATTGAGATACGTTGTCCGGGTTTGCGAAAATTCGAGACTGGTCAGGATATTGGGCGCGAGCCGGTACATGAAATTGCCCGCATACACGAAGTTGCGCGCGATGCCGCCCGATTTCAGATCGGTTTCCCGATCGCGCTGTTGGCCGCCATAGAAGTGTAGCGAAAGCCGCTGAGTGGGAAAAATTGCAAGCTGCGCCCATCCTCCCAGGCTGCGTACCGGAATCGCGTGGCCCGTCGAGAGCACGACAAAACCCTGCCGCAGCGTTCCCAGATTCGCCAGGTTCTCTCCGCGAAACCACGCGCCGGAAAATTCGATGCGCGATGCGGGTTTGATCAGCCAATCGAGCGACGCGGCGCGCGACGGCACGGACGTAGCCGCGACGTGCGTGGCGCTAAAGTGGAACCCGGGCGCGATCTCAAAACGGCGAGCGCCCGCCGCGCGCCAAAACTCGAATCGGCCTTCATATCCGGGCCTCCAGCGCTCCAGGGTTTTAGCGAAGGCGACGGGCACGTTCGCGTCCGCTTCGCTCGTCTGATACACGCCGGCTTGAGCGCGCAATCCGCTTTGTTCGCCGAACGCGAATCGCTGTTCCAATCGAACTTGCGGCTGCCAGTCCCACAAGTTTCCCGCGCCCGTTAATGGGGAGACGCCCACCTGCGCGAGAGAACTTGGCTCGCGCGGCGCGAGGATCGGCTTGTCTTGCCCCACCGTGAGTGTCGTGTTCTTCCAAGCCAGATCGAGCGTCGCGACGCGAATGCGCAGCAGGTGATTGTCGGGCTCGGAGGAGCCCGCGAAGAAGTCCATGTAAAGAGAGCCGCTCGCCTTGCCGCCGCCCGGAAGGTCCGGTCCGTTGAACTTCAATCCGAGAACCGTTTGGCGAAGCGACGCGCCTGTGGCCGAAGAAGAGCGGTCGAGCCGCGCGGTGGTAGGGTCCTGCGAAGCTCCACTCGATTTTCCGTTGGCGAAAGCGTTGAACAGAAGCATACCGGTCAGCGAGACCGGCATGCGTTGCGACGCTTCCACCTTGGTCTGCGAAAGTTCCTCGGTGCGATGTTCCTGCACTTCCAGTCTTTCTTCCACGGCCTCGTTTGCGGGATTCGGGTTCTTCGATGCCGCGAGTTCCTGTCGCAATTCACGGATTTCATCGAGCAGCGCGCGATTGTCCTGTTCCAATTTGTCCAGGCGTTCCACGATTTTCTCGAGGCCGGGGGCCGGTTGTCCCAGCGCCGCCAACGCCGCCCATAAGAATGCAAATGTTATCCGAAAGGTTGCGGTCGGCATGTGAGTAATTGCTCCAGTCTTCTGCGTACTTCGGCCGGCGAATACGGCTTGGGGAAGAATGCGTCGGCTCCGCCAGCCAGCGCGCGCCCCGGTAAGCCCGGATCGCTATCGCCGCTGATGATGAAAAAGGGAAGCGCGGCAAAGCGCGGATCGGATCGGACGCGGGCCAGCAAATCGAGTCCGCTCATCCCCGGGAGCTGCAGGTCCGCCACCACCGCAGATACCACGCAATCGCCGCCGGCGAGAATCTTCAGCGCGCCGCGCGCGGTGGAGGCGGCCTGTATCGCAACCTCGGGGATCTGTTCGAGCGCGATTCGCAGCGTCTCCGAGCAGGTATCGCTATCTTCGATAATCAAGACGGTTCTGGACATGTTGCAAGGTCACGGAAGGAAGCGATATCCGACCTTGTGGACGGTAATGAAGTGCCTGGGAACGTTCGGATCGGGCTCGAGTTTTTGCCGCAGGCGCACGACGTGAGCGTCCACCGTGCGGGTATTCGGATAGGATTCGTAGCCCCACACCGAATTCAAGATCATGTCGCGGGAAAGCGCGCGATCGGGATTGTGCAGGAAGTACGTGAGCAGGTTGTACTCCGCCGGCGTAAACTTCAGCTCTTCGTTCTTGCGTTTCACGACTCTTCTTTCAAGGTCCACTTCGATATCGTCGAATGCGAGCACGTTATGCTTGCCCGGGTCCGAGCGTCGCAGCACGGCGCGGATGCGGGCGAGCAGTTCGCGCGTTCCGAACGGCTTAACGACGTAATCGTCCGCGCCCATCTCGAGCAGCAGTACCTTATCGATCTCATCCACCACGGCGGTGAGCACGATGATCGGCGTTTCGCTGCCCGAACTTCGCAGCCGTTTGCAAACTTCCACGCCGCTGATCGCCGGGAGCCGCAGGTCGACGAGGATGAGACTGGGCTTCAGTGCAAGTGCCCGGTCGAGTCCGGTTTTTCCATCGGCGGCGCCCTCCGCCCGGAAACCCTCGAGCTCCAGCAAGACGGCGATGGTGTCGCGCAAATTCTCGTCATCGTCGATCGTCAGGATCGTTTGCATCGGCACCGCAATTTTATCGCAGCGGGCAGCGCGATCCGGCAAATCTTGCGCCGCGCGACCGGTTTTTACAAGAGTTTTACAAGTCGATCACGATTGCGCGATTAACGAGCAAGGCTTCCTCCGCAACGACGAGTGGCGAACTTTTAGCAACGCCACATTCATTACGGCGCGGGCCGCGCCCACCTCGATCAATGGCCACGAAATCGTACCTTGGCGATGCCAATAATTCGAGACGTACACGCATTATTCACCTTTTCAATTCAATGCCGCTCCGGGGATTTTGTTTCACCCGTTGAGAGGCAGATTGCATCGACGGCGGTCCGTCGAAGGAGTGCCGAAGCTGATCCCCAAATGGATTTCCAAGTGCGAATCGCAGACCCGGCGTTAGCCGACTTCGAGAAGATTCTCGAATACTCCTGGGCCACTTTTCCGGCGACCGCCGAAAGCTTTCGGCAATGCCATTCTGAACCAGACGATCGACGCGCGCTCGTGGCCGTTGGGGGACGGGCGGGGGTCATCTCTTCGAAGAATCTTCTTACGGAAATCCAGCTTTGTGAAAGCCTCGCGCTCCAGATCGGTCCAGAACTTCGCATCGACCTGAATAGGGGTCACCGGAAGTGAGTCCTTCGAGCGATCTTCGCGGATCGCCTCGTTCCGGCTTTACGAATCGTTTACAGTTCGATTGCGACTTCACGGGTCCTTCCGCGGCACTGTAAAGGCATGATCGCCATCTGCTCCGCGCGCTCCACGCGGATTCTAGCGCTCGCCCTCATGGGACTCGCATTAGCCACCTTCGCAACCACTGGGAAAAGGCCCGAAAAAGAGCGGCCTCGCAACGTAGCGGCGCCAGCCTCGATCGATCCAACACTCGATCCGCCGCCCGCGATCGCGGCGCTGATTAGCCGTTCCTGCGGCGACTGTCATTCGAGCGCTACCCGCTGGCCCTGGTATGCGCGGATTCCACCTGGATCCTGGATGCTGCAAAGCGAAGTGACCCGAGCCCGGCGCG
>JBPCKZ010000088.1:0-9953 GCA_051003795.1 Bryobacteraceae bacterium
TGGTTTTCGACTTCACGATGAAGTCTTTCAGCAGCTTGTTGAACGCCGTTCCGAGGTGGATTTTTCCGTTGGCGTAAGGAGGGCCGTCATGCAGCAAGTAACTGGGGCGCCCCGCGCTTTTCTTGCGTATCCGGCCATAGAGGTCTTCCTTCTCCCAGCGGGCAAGCAATTTCGGCTCGGTCTGCGGGAGATTGGCCTTCATGGAGAAGTCCGTGCGAGGCAGATTGATGGTCGCTTCAGATCTAGATTCGCTGGATCCATTAATTTGTAAGGTTTGATTCCATTATACTGTCGGCGGGCGAGGGATGCGGGAAGTCGTTTGCCCTTCGATCGGGCGGGTCCCGACCACCGATCCGAGCGCGATCGGTACACGCCGGGCTAATCGAGTTAGTCTTCCTGGCAACTGCAGGAGCGCGCTATACCAAAGTTGTTCTTGAACACATACTCACCTACAAGACGGCCCAGACCGGCGCCCGCCTCCCGTTCAAAGCGGAAATGAATTCCGCCATAAACGCGAGCATCGGCGATGTCGTCCGTGATTTCCTTCAACTTGTTGTACCTCAGGGAAATGCCCCGCACAGCCGGATCGGAGAGGATCAACAAACGACGGCAGCCGCCGTAGAGTCGCTCCAGCACGTCGCGAGCGGCACCGCTCAACGTCGCGTGAGCGGACGGATCGCGATATTGAGCAGGGCAAAAGCGCGCGCGTTCTCCGACAGCGACTTACCCTCGGCAATGCTCAACTGTGGGGCCACCGAGTGCCACACGGCGACCGGCGAGGCCCGCATAGAATCGCGCCACGTCAGACCGGTCCTGCGGCCGGATCGGAGAGCAAAGGGCTTCATCGTCGCGAACTGGAGGAAGGCTCCGCCAGGCGGCAGTGCAGCTCGGCGTGGGTTGCCATTCGCCCGGTTTTGACGAGGCCGGCACGTAGAAACGGGGGTGACGCCGAGCCGTCGTTGACTCGCGTGGCGCTCTCCCCCGGTTGCTTTTTTTGAGAGTGGAACCACGATTTGACGTCCGTTCAACTGACCTCGATCTTGCGCGCATTTTGGATCGCGGGGGTGGCGAATCGGCCCAGTTTTGAGGCGGCGATCGCGTGGCGTCAACACAGCCGTAGTCGCCTGCCGTGGTCGCCTTGCACGTCAACCCCGCTCGGTGGTAGCCTGTCTCCATTCAGGTCTCCCCTGCTTGGAGGGTCTCACATGCGAAGGTTGTCTCTTGCCGTTTTTATTCTCTGCGCAATATCCGGCGCCGCGTCCGCGCAGACCGCGGGAGCCATTACGGGCGAGGTTACGGATTCGAGCGGAGCGATTGTCCCGGATGCAGCTGTCACGGTCGTAAGCGACCAGACCAAAGTTTCGCGGGACACCGTAACGAATGCCTCGGGCCTCTACACTCTTCCCGATTTGACGCCCGGCACGTATTCCGTAAAGGTCATGGTGCAGGGTTTCGACACCGTAGTGAAGACGAACATCGAGATTCAAGTGCAGCAGACCGCCCGGGTCGACTTCCGCCTTACCTTGGGGCAGGCTGTCCAAACCGTCGAGGTGGCCGCCAACGCGGCGCAATTAAACACCGAAAACGCGACGGTCGGTACCGTTATCGAACAGGCGCGAATCGCCGAACTGCCGCTGAATGGGCGTAGCTTCTTTAGTCTGGTCGCATTGAGTCCCAATGTCTCTTACGGATTCGTTCCGGCCGCGCAGGCCGCCGGCCGGCTCGGGGGATCGCGGGGCTCTCTTACCATCGCGATCTCGGGATCGCGGTCGACTTGGCAGAACTACACGCTCGACGGCATCACGAATACCGACATCGATTTCAATACCTATATCCTGCAGCCCTCCGTGGACGCTCTGCTGGAGTTCAAGGTCCAATCGGGCATCTATCCGGCGGAGTTCGGCCGGGAAGCCGGACAAGTGAACGTATCCACCAAGTCGGGCACCAATTCATACCACGGAACCTTATTCGAATTTCTGCGCAACGATAAGCTCGACGCCAAGGATTACGATTTCAATTCGGCTAGCCGCAGCGCCACCAACCCCGCTCCCAAGAAGGCGCCGTACCGCCAGAATCAATACGGCTACACGCTGGGCGGACCGATTCAAATCCCAAAGCTCTTCAACGGGAAGAACCGGCTGTTCTTTATGTCGAACTACGAAGGGTACAAATCCCGCAGAACCAGTACATCGCTGGGCACGACGCTCACGCCGGAGATGCGAAACGGCGACTTCTCCGCCATCCTCCCCCAGTACCCTTTGGCGGACCCGAACTCGCGCCAAGGGACTTATCCGAACATCACGCAGACTCTTTTCCCCAACAACCAGATCCCCAAAAGCCGTCTTAGCCCAGGCTCCACCCTTCTCCTGAAGTGGATGCCGCTGCCGAATCAGCCCGCCGGGCCCGGCCTGCCGTTCAACAACTATCAATTCGGCTTGACGGTTCCGGTCGACAAGGATACGCTGACCGAGCGCGTCGATTTCAACGAGAGCTCCAGATCGCAGTGGTTTGGCCGCTTCAGTTGGAACGATGAGTCCACCTTCGCGGCCAACCCCTCGCTAGGCCTGAACGACGGGAACACCCTGTATACGCGGGCCAGCCAGTGGGTGTTGTCCAACGTCCGGACAATCTCCGCCACCAAGGTCAACGAGGTTCGCTTCGGCTACAACTCGTTGTTCAACAACATCACCCAGCAGTTGGCGGGCAAAGAGAACGTGGATGCCGAGTTGGGTATCCCCGTGAAGGTCACGGATCCAAACTCCTTCGGCACGCCGAACATCCCGCTGGCGCAGAACCTGACGAGCTTCGGCAATCCGACCAGCAGCCCCTTTCAGATCAACGATAAGTATTTTCAATTCGTGGATAACTTCTCCTGGGTCGCCGGGAAGCACACGCTGCGCTTCGGCGGCGAATACCGGTACAACATGTTTCCGCAATTGGGAAATGAATTCCCCCGCGGCCAGTTTCTTTTCGACAATAGATTCACCCAGGTCTACACGCCCACGAACGCCACCACCGCGCAAGCGTCCGGGGGCTACACGGGAGCGGACTTTATGTTGGGTGATACTTATGACGCGATCATCGCGGTCGCTCTGGCCAAAGCCGATTTCCGGAATAGCGAATGGGCGGCTTATATCGACGACACCTGGCGAATGAGCCCGAGGCTCACCCTCAGCCTTGGTTTTCGTTGGGAAGTGGCGCAGCCCTTGCTGGACAAATCCGGCTTCGAGCCCAACGTTCAACTCAACCAACCGCTTCCAAATGTCGCGAATGTCCAGGACCTGAGCAAACACCCCGTCTATGTGCGCACGGGCACGGGAAATTTCTACGACGGCACCGCATTCCGTTACGCGCCGTACTGGGCCGGGGCCGGAGCAGCTTCGGGACCTCCCTTGCAGACCGTACGCGACGGGCGGTTGGGCGACCGGTTGATCAACACCAATTACAGGAACTTCGCGCCCCGGCTCGGCATCGCTTACAGCCCTTCGGATAAGTGGTCGATCCGCACGGGTTTCGGCATCTTCTACTCGGAGGAGAGTAAGAATTCCATATTCGATCTATCCCGCGGAATGGGCGGCCGGACCACGGCTCTGGTCCAACACAACTACGATGTGCCGACGTTCAGCTACACGAACTTCATCAACACCGCGTCCCTTCCCGTGACCGTGCCGATCAGCCTGACCTGGGGCGCCAATCCGCACCTGCCGACCGCCTCGACGATGCAGTACATCGTCAACGTTCAGCGCACGCTGGGACAAGCGACGGCGCTTGAGGCCGGTTATACCGGTTCCCTGAGCCGCCATCTTGCCTACCTTTCGGATCAGAACCAGGGCATTCTCAGCCCGACCTTATCGTCGCTCCAACGCCTGCCTTATCAGGAGTGGGGAGCGTCGGGAATCCAGTATTTGAACGCGGACGCCAATGGGAACTACAACGCGTTGGCTTTCAAGTTGACTCAGCGTTTTGGAAGCGACCTGAACACGTTGGTTGCGTATACCTGGTCCAGGTCGCTGGACGAGACCAGCAACATTCGCGGCACGGTGGGTAGCGACTTCTCGCCCCAGGACGCCCGCTGCCCACTGCGATGCGAATACGGCCCTTCGGATTACAACATCCCCCATCGTTTTGTCGCGTCCATTCTCTACTCGCTGCCATTCGGGAGAGGCAAGAGATTTCTCGATCATGGAGGCGTGATCAACGAGGTGGTGGGCGGCTGGCAGGCAAGCACCATCACCACGTTGCAGAGCGGCGGCACGGTCAACACCTCGTCATGGGATTCCGGGGGCACCAATTTCATTTCAAACGCCACGCGGCTCAACTGCAGCGCCGGCGTGGACCCGGTTCTGCCCAATCACAACCAGAACGGCTGGTATAATCCCGCGGCATTCTCCAACCCCGTCTCCGCGACGTTCGGGAATTGCGGGCGGAATAATCTACGCGGACCGTGGATGGGAAACCAGGATTTTTCGGTCTTTAAGTTCTTCCGTATCGCCGAAGCCAAGAATTTGGAATTTCGAATGGAGATGTTCAACGCACCCAACCACGTGTTGTTGAATGTTGGGGGCCAATTGAGTTGGAACAACGGCTCGAATGCTTCGCCCTCGGCGACTTTCGGTAGAATTACCGGGACGTCGAGCGCCATGCGCCAAATTCAGTTCGCCCTGAAATTCAATTTCTAAGTCCGAGCCTATCCGGCGAACGGCGGCCGCACTGTTAGAATCGCAGTAAAGAATGGAGACCGACTTTCTCGTCATCGGCGCGGGCGTGGCCGGGTTGCGCGCGACGATCGAATTGGCGCAAGCCGGGACCGTGCTCGTGGTGGCGAAAGACACGCTGCGGGAATCGTCTTCGGAATACGCGCAGGGCGGGATCGCGGTCGCCTTGAGCGACGACGATGAGGTCGAATTGCATGAGCAAGACACGCTCTATGCGGGCGACGGGCTTTGCGAACGGAGTGCCGTTCACGCCCTCGTCGAAGAGGGGCCCGCGGCCATCCAGCATTTGATCGAGTGGGGCGCGGAGTTCGACCGCGAGGGGTCGCGGCTTGCCTTCACGCGCGAGGGAGCGCATAGCCGCAACCGCATCCTGCACGCGCATGGGGATTCCACGGGCCGCGAGATCGCCCGCACGCTCTACAAGAAAGCTTCATCCCTGCCCAATGTGAAATTTCAGAGCTACGCCGCGACTACCGACTTATTGGTGCAAGACGGCGAAGCGGCGGGCGCGGTCGTTTTCGACGAAGCTAATCGAAGTTCAAGCGTGGTTTATGCCCGCGCGGTGTTGCTCGCCACGGGCGGACTCGGACGCGTTTTCAAGGAGACCACCAATCCGGATGTCGCGACCGGCGACGGTGTCGCGATGGCGTGGCGCGCGGGAGCGGAGATTGAAAATATCGAGTTCGTGCAGTTTCATCCGACGGCTCTGCATGTGGAAGGCGCGCCGCGATTTCTGTTATCGGAGGCGTTGCGCGGCGAAGGCGCTTATCTGCTGAATGGCGACGGGGAAAGATTCATGGAGCGCTATCACCCGATGCGAGAGCTGGCGCCGCGGGATGTGGTGGCGCGCGCGATCGTGTCGGAAATGCGGCGAACGGGTTCGCCGCACTTATTTCTCGATCTGACGCACCGTCCGGCGGATTTCATTCGCGAACGCTTCCCGCGCATTCACCAAACTTGTCTGCAATACGGCGTGGATATCGCGACCATGGCCGCGCCCGTGCACCCCGCCGCGCATTACGCCATGGGCGGCGTTCGAACGGACCTTAACGGGCGCGCAAGCATTCCCAGGCTTTACGCGGCAGGTGAAGCGGCATGCACCGGCGTGCATGGAGCGAACCGCCTGGCGAGCAACTCGCTTCTGGAAGGAGTGGTGTTCGGCGCCCGCGCCGGGATCGCCATGCGGGAAAGCGCGCGGCCTGGTCTTAAGAAACCGGCTGCGTTCCCGGAAGCGGTGTTCCCGGAAGTAACGGAAAAAGAAGTGCGGGATTTAGCTTGGGAGAATTGCGGCATTGCGAGAGATCGCGAGGGGTTGACCGCGGCTTGCGATCGCCTGCAATCCTACCGGATGCTGCCGAATCCGGGCGCATGCCTCGCCCAGTACGATTTGCGCAGCATCCAGTCCGTTGCGTTATTGATTGCCCGATGCGCACTGGCGCGCGAGGAAAGCCGCGGCGCTCATTTCCGCACCGATTTTCCGGACAAGCGCCCCGAATTCGCCGTTCCTTCAATCGTTTCGCTAGCGCATGAACGGTAACGCGCGTACCCGGCGGAAGCCGGCGCTGTCTATTTTCGTTCTGCTATTGGTAACCGCAAGCCCGATCCACCCCGGCTCCGCCACTTCGGTCCTCTGGACCGCGCCGGCATTGCTGCTGGCCTCCATGATGATTGCCTGGGGAGCGGAATCCGCTCAATTTTTCATGGCGCAGGGATTCGCCCTCGCGATCCTCGCCCTGTTGCAGACCATGCCCGAGTTCGCGATTGAAGCGGTGCTCGCATGGCACCAGCAGACGCAATATCTGTTGGCGAATTTGACCGGCGCGCTGCGGCTTTTGATTGGGCTTGGATGGCCCATGATCTATTGCACCGCGGCAATCGCGCACCGCCGCCGCCACGGTAAGCCGCTGAACCAAATCAGGCTCGCGCCGGATCAATCGGTTCAGATTGTCGGAGTGGCGGTCTGCATCGCCTATGTGTTTACGATCTGGCTCAAAGCGTCGCTGAATATTCTCGATGCTTGCATCCTCATCGCGATCTATGTGGCCTACCTGATCGTTCTGCGCCGGATACCGGCCGAAGAGGCCGAGCACATAGAGGATCTCGGAGTCGTTCCTCGCGCGGTCGTCTTGGCCCGCAGACCGGTGCGGGTGCTCTCGATCGGCGCGTTGTTTACGGCCGGAGGCGCGTTGATCTTTTTTCTCGCGAAGCCGTTCCTGGCAAGCCTTTTCGCGTTATCCTCGCTGCTTGGCGTTTCGGATTTCGTGTTCATCCAATGGATCGCGCCGTTTGTTTCGGAGTTTCCGGAACAGGTTTCCGCGTTCTATTGGGCGCGCAGCATCGAACGCGCGCCCATGGCCTTGATGAACATGGTTTCGAGCAATATCAATCAATGGACGCTGCTGGCGGCAATGTTGCCGATCGTTCTCTCGATCAGCCGCGGGACGTCCTCGGCCATTTACTTCGATTCCCAGCAAAGCCTGGAATTATTGATGACGCTTGGGCAATCGCTGGTCGCCGTGTTGATTCTGGTCAACATGGAACTGGCGTGGTGGGAAGCGGTTGGGCTGTTTTTCCTGTGGGTCGTTCAATTCGGATTCTCGATCTCGCCGGCGGCCGAGGCGGGCGGCGTCCACTGGTACGTCATGATCGGATATCTGGTTTGGGCGGGTATCGAAATCGCGCGGTTGGCGCTGGGATTCCGGAAACCGTTGGCGTTCCAACAATTCGCCGCCGCCATGCGGGCGTAAATCCAGCGGATTTTATTGCGGCGCGTTAGGCGTTTGCACCATGACGGTTCTATCCGCATCGACATTCGCGACGAACACCGTGCCGCTCGAAACCATGGCTTCCTTGGCCTTCGGCCCCGGCTCATTCAAGTCCGCGCCACCTTTGCCGACAACAATTTTGGAACGGAGGCGAACGGGCTGCCCATCCACGGCTTGCGCCGACACGAATTGCAAGGTCAGCTTATTCCCGCGGCCAAAAAGCTTTTTCTTTTCCGCGTCCGCAACGACGCAGGAAGCCGGCGCGCCGCGCGCGATTACAACCGCCCCGTCCTCGCGCACGTTCTCGGCCACATTGCACATGACCGGATCTCCCCTCCTGGCCGTGGAAACGAGCACGTTCTGCACGACGATCAAACGGACTATCTCACCCGCGGGAATCGTGATGCTACGGAGAGCCGCGGGAGAATTTGAAGCGTCCATCGCGGCGGCTTGCGGGTTCCGCATCGCCGCGATTACTTCGCGCGGAACACCAGCTTGCGACAGGCGAACGATTTCCGGTGGAGAAAGATCGAAGTTCGTCTTTGAATGTTTGATTTGATCGATAATGACGTCGTCTTTGACGCCGCCTTTTTCGAGTTCGATGACGCCGTTGTTGGTGAGTAGCAGATCGCCCATCGGCGAAGGTTTGTTCGGCGGAGGAGTAACGACCAGCGACGGCGGAGCGGGGGTTCGGACGGCCACGGGCTCTTCCAACCGGCCGCGCCAGATTGTCAGCCCCGCAATGCCGGCCAGCAACACCGCCCCGGCAATCAACGCCTCCTTCATTACCGGCTTGCCCGCCGCAAGGCGCTGCTGGGAAGGGGCGCGAGCCGCCGCGAGGCGCTGCTGGGAAGGGGCGCGAGCCGCCGCGGAGGAGGGCCGATTCGGCCTCGCCGTGAGCACGGTCGCCGCGTCCGACTCATCTTTAATTTCCGCCAGGGCCACTTGAACGTCTTTCATGCTATGCCATCGGCGATCGGGATCTTTCCTCAGGCAGCGATTGACGATGCGTTCGAGCTCCGGAGGCACGCTGCCCGCGATTGCGGCAACCGGCCGAGGATCGTCCCGCAGCACGGACGTAAGCACGGATAGCGGAGACGCTCCCTGAAACGCGCGCTGTCCGGTAATCGTTTCGTAGAGAACGGACCCGAACGAGAAAATATCGGTTCGCGAATCGACCGGTTTGCCCTCGGCCTGTTCGGGCGACATGTAAGCGGCGGTGCCGGCGATGGTGCCCTCGGTCGTCCGCAGCATTTCATCCACGTTGCGCGTGACGCCAGATCCGTCCAGGTCCGCGCCTACAGGCTCGGTCAACTTCGCTAATCCGAAATCCAATACTTTCACCAGGCCGGAATCGGTGACCATGATGTTGGCCGGCTTCACGTCCCGATGAACGATGCCGCCGGCGTGCGCCGCGGCGAGCGCCTCGGAGATCTGAAGCGCGTACTTAAGAGTCCGGTCGAGGGTGAGGCCCTTGCGCCCGATTAGCTCATCGAGGGTCTTGCCGCGAACGAACTCCATGGCGATAAATTCGCCGTCGCCGTAACTGGAGATTTCGTAAACGGTAATAATATTTGGGTGATTCAATGCCGAAGCGGCCTTGGCCTCTTGCATGAAGCGGCGGCGGCGGTTCGGGTCCGCCACCAGGTGCGCGGGAAGCACTTTGAGCGCGACGAAACGATCGAGCTGCGTGTCGCGAGCCTTGTAGACGATGCCCATGCCGCCCTCGCCAAGCTTCTCGACAATCTCGAAATGCGATATGGTCCGGCCGATCATCCAAGTGGCAATTCATGATAACAAGCGGGTGCGGCCGGGAAAGGCGTTGGTGGACCTGGACGGGTTCGAACCGTCGACCTCTTCCATGCCATGTAAGAAATATCAATCACTTACAGGCAAGGCGACCGGAAACACAAGACTTATTCTAACTCGATTTGGACGCCACTGGGCGGCTTTTGGGGGGGTCTGGACTCCGGGCGGACTCCAGGACTCTCCACTGGAAACTGGTAGGTGGCGTACTTTCGCGCGCGGTTGCAGGCCGTTCTGATTGTCGTCTGCTGGAGGAGACAACATTCTATCTCCTTGTAAGGAGTATGCCCGCGACTCGGAATCGCTTCCGTATGGCCGACCATTCGCCCGGAACGACCGTGTCCGGATAGCCTAATCTGGCTTGTTTGGGACCCTGGTTAGAGAAGACTCATAATCAAAATCATGGCGCCGCGATCGGAAGAACGGCAATCCCCCGAGGGCCTCAAAGCGTCCGCCATGAACGATCAACAACGGGCCATGCTCCTCGACCTCATATCGGAATGGGCCGGTATTGTGCACGAAAGCGCGGGCGCAGCGAGAATGGCAGAAATCAAGACCGGCATTGGCGAGACCTGGTTCGCGTGGAGTGGCCCTACAAGCTTTACACCGGGACGCAACGGCACATCGTATTACCGGATTCAGGGACCCAATCTCGTGATCGAGTATG
>JBPCKZ010000089.1:0-21278 GCA_051003795.1 Bryobacteraceae bacterium
CACGATGGGCTATAACACGGTGCGCTGGGGGATGGCTCTGGACAGCACCTACCGCACGAATCCGGTAACAAACACCGGCATCAGTCCCGGCGACCAGTATCGAAGCGATGCGCAGGTCGAGTACAAGATCTTGCCGTTGCGCATGCCAGAGGAAGGGCTCCCCAAACTACTCGTCCTTTCCATCGAATCGAATTACACTCACGACGCGAAAGACCGCGTGAATGGAGCGTTGTCCGCAAATTCGGGCGGGAACACCCTGAGGCAGGACGCCATCCTGGAAATCTCAACCTTGCATTGGCAAGTCGGCATGGGCGCGCAAGTGCCGATCATGCAGGATCTCACGGGTACAGGCCGCATGAAGCAGCGCAGCGGATTCTTTTTGTTTTTCGAGTACTATCTCGCCGCGCCAAACTGGCGCGGCGCAATGGCACGGAGATGAGACCCACTCGCGTAATTTGTTCGGCCATGCTGTTCTTTGCGCGGGGCGAGGTGTACGGCCAGCCGCCTCCTGCCGACGTGAAGATCACGCGAGCGATTGCAATTTTGAACGGCGTGTTTTCGCCTCGCGGTTTTTTTAATATCACCGTTCGCCTCTATCAGCTGACCGGCGTCGAGGCGGCGAAGTTCGACCTGAAGAAATCGCAGATCACCGTGGATTTCCAACCTGGCGTCACCGCCACTCCAGAGGAGATTCAGCGGGTCATGATCGGTGCGGGATATAAGCCGGGGCCGGTGCAGATTCAATTGCTTGCGCAGAACGAGGTTTCCGAAACGGGTCCCGGCTGGGTCAAGATCAAGCATCCTACATCCAAAAACGCGGTCGTCCGGTGGTTTCAATTGAACTTTTGAAAATGACTCGCGGCGTCGCACTCCTGCTCACAGTTGCTTCATGCGCTTCAGGGGCCAATACTCCCTATGATCGGCTGCTGGACGCCGTGCAGGCCGGAAACGGCCTCTTGTGAAAACTTTACTTTCCAAGGGCGCGACCGTCGAGTGCACCAACGCCGACGGTCAAACCGCTCTTGCTCGCAGCTCTGCGCAGAGATCAAGACACGGTAAAGCTTTTACTCGATCACCGGGCAGACCCTTAAAAGAAGGATCGAAACGGCGCGCCGGCTCTAATCAATTCGACGACCGCCGGGCGTACCAGCGTTGAAACACATCTGGTTGAAAATTCGCGTGTTGCCCAAAGGACCCTTTACTCGACGCCGTTTTAGCGACCAATCGATTTACGGCAAAGAATGTAGCTTCGTACCTGATGGAGCCTACTCGTTTACGGTTGGAGCGGTCGATATGATCCAGTTTATTCAATCCAGCTTGCAAAAGATTCCATCCGTCAAGTCCGTATCGGTGAGTTCCAACGGAACACGCGTCTCGGTGGATGTAGCGGTCAACAGTTTCGCGTGGGCGACCCTTGAGCCGATATACGAGAAGGAGCTTGATCTTTCAAATGCGTTTCCCGAGCGGCCGTTAGATTTCCGGGTTATAGATGAATCTCTGTATACCGGGGAAGCCGCCAACATCGGCTGACCATCTCAAGAAAGCCGAAGAACACAAGAAATTCGGTCTTGCTATGGTGGCCACCCATCCAACGTCGGCCGGATGGGTCCTAACAGCTTTTTTCTACTCCGCCCTTCACTTCTCCGAAGCTTACCTGAACAAAATTTCCGTCGCGCCGAAGAACCACTCGGAGCGCACGGACCAAATTAAACGCCTGCCCGAACTCGCGAAGATTTACACGCATTATAGGCATTTATCCGACCTTGGCTATAACACTACTTTCACGTTTACGGAAAAAAAGACATTCAGGAGGCGCTTCCCTCCCTGGAAGCGGTCGAGCGCCACATCGGGACCCTGCTGCTTTAGTCACTCGATCGCCATCGCGCTTGCGTTGCCGACCGCGATCTTGCCGCCTACATTCACGCCCACCGTTACCGGGATTCGCGGACCTGCCGGGCAGCCCGCCGGGATTTGAAAGGCGACCTCCTCCAGACCTATCAGGCCCGGCGCGTATTTCGCGTAAACCAGTCTTGCCTTGACGCCATTGAGTTCGACCGTGACTGGATCCATCACGTTCGAAGCCCCGGCCAGGCTGCCGCGTCGATTGGATTCAACCGGCGGATTCAGCGGACCCAATCCAGTCACCAACATCCGCACCGTCTCGCCGCGCCTGGCCGGATTATCCTCGGCGGCAAGACTTCCGTCCGGCTTCAGAACCACCGGGCTGAGGCTCGATTCGGACATCCGCGCCTGTAGAATTCCCGGACTGGCCGGCAAGATGGGGACGTCGCCCACCGTGGTCGAATCGTCCCCGAGCCAAAGCTTAACGGAAACCGATTTGCCGGTCAGCTCGAATGGCGCCTGGACCGTGACCGACTCATGTCCATCGATATTGGCGACGCTGTAAATCGGCGCCCAGCGACCGCCGAATTGCACTTTGACGTTCGCCAACTCGAGCGGCAGCGGGGCGGAGAAGATGGAATCCGCGTTGTCGATGAACCCGGCGCCGGTCGGCGCATAGACGTTTCCCAACTTTTCCGTAACGCTATCGATCAGCAGCGGCAGCGGAAAAAAGATGGATCCCAATGTCACCGCGCCGTCGATGTCCCGAGCGAAATTGTGCCCGAAAATCGTGACGATTCCTCCCGGCGTAATGCCCGGCGCCGGACTCGCGGCAATGCCCGCGCCGTTCAGAATTGCGGATATCGACGGAGGCGGATTGTACACATCCGCTCGATCCACCGGCACGAATCGCGGCGCATCCTCGTCCGGCTCGAACAGCCATACGTTCCGCCCCGCGTAATATTGCAGGAGCTTTTCGTTGCTGGCGGAATCGAGCTCGCGGGCCCAAACTACATCCGACTTGTCTATGTCGGCCGCATTGTAAACATCTCCCGAGTGAAACGAATGTTTCGCGTTGTAACGAACCAGCACCAGATGTTTGCCGCCTTGCTCCCGCAAGCGATTCAGAATATCGCTTCGCGGGGTGGACGCGATTACGAGCGCGGCCGGAATCATCGCCCCGGCAACGGCCGAGATCAGGAACCCGGCGAAGCTGCATGCGAGCGTCGAGCGGAACAGGAAAAGTCCCGCGGGTTTGCCGCGCCACGTAAACGCGCGCATGCGGCGCATTCCCTGCAAGACCGCAAACAGCGCGATGCCGCAAATCGGGGCGGCGTAGTGGTAATAGAAAAACGGATATAGCGCCATGCCGAGCAACGCGAACACCGCCGTGCACACCAGAAAACGCGTCCACCGCTCCTTCATCGCGAATGGCAGAAACAATAGCGGCAGTGTAAGCAGCGGCTCGAAATAAAAACTCCAAAATAGGTTCGCCTTAGTCAGAAGCCGATCGGCCAACCCGGCCCAGGACGATTGCTTCACGTACGCCCTGAGCTGCCAGTGGAAGTTATCGACGATGTCTTTGTGGCGGTGCAATCCAGGCGCTTCGTAAATGGGAGTCGACCAGAAGAAAGATTGCGGCGTTCCGTAAATTTGTTGATGAAGTTGATAGGGCAACAGCAGCGGACTCCCCGTTACGCGCCAGTTGTAATAGCCCGTAATGGCGAAAATGACTGCGGCGGCGCAGGCCAAGGCTATTAGAATCCTCACTCTCCGCTCCGGCGGAACTCCTCGCGCCGTCGCGAGCCATGCCAGCAGGACGGCCGCGGTGGGAAGGCTCAACAGGAAGCCTTCAAAAGGGCGGCTTTGCGCCAGGATAGCCAGGCCGATCCCAAGCTGCAGAGCGTGGCGAACCAGGTGAAAACGCAAAATCCTGGGCAAAGCTCCGATGACAAGCGCGCCGCCGATGGCCGGTACCGCGCCCCCCCAATAGGTATTCATCCAGTAACACAAAATCGTGAACCGGGTCATCGCGAGCAGCGCGCCGAGCAATGCCCACGGCGTCGAGAGCCAGCCTTGGAGCATCCAGCAAATGGCGGCGCACATCGCGCCCGCGCTCGCGTAGACGGCGAGCCAGGGCGGAACGCGAAGTATTTTCGCCGCGGCGAGCAGCAAGCCCTGTGCAAATGGATAAATCGATGTGTAAGTCGGCTGCTGAAGCACGTACAGCGATTCGAAGTGGCGCCACATGGGATGGGGCGGATTGGTGACGCGCCCGGATGCGAACGTGTCGGCAAGCAGCAGATGGCCGAACTCATCGGCGACCTTCGGTTGCTCCGGGGGAAGCACTGGAAGCAATGCGAGGCGGATCAACACGGGCAGAATTCCGGCCAGCAAAATCGCTTGGCGCGGACGATGCGAAATGCGCAGGAAGGCCCGCTCGGCGCGCTCGAATTTCTCCGCTCCCCAACCCGGCTTCCACAAGCCGATCAGAATGCAGAGCAGTACCGCCCCGGCTTCGAACCATTCTTTCCCGGTCTGATTGAGAAGCGGGCCGCCGAGCCGATTGAGCCAGCGCTCCCCTTCCGGACGTGCGCGAACGGCGTGAAGCAGATACGCGAGCGGGACGATGGGGCCGGCAACCAACAAGCAAAGCTTGAGCCACCACATCCATGCGCGTACAGCCGGCCGGTCCGTTCCCATTGTTATAATTCTTCAATGCCCGACGTGCGCCACTCCGTCTGCGCGCTCGACTGCCCCGACGCCTGTTCCCTGCTCCTCAACGTAGACGATAGCGGAAAAGCCACGCGCTTGCGCGGCAATCCCGATCATCCCGTGACGCGCGGTTTTCTGTGCGCCAAAGTTTCCCGCTACCTCGATCGCGAATACGCGCCCGACCGCCTGCTCTACCCGCAACGGCGGACCGGCGCGAAAGGAGAGGGCCGTTTCGAACGCATCTCCTGGGACGCCGCGCTCGATGAAATTTCAGAACGGCTGCAAAGTATCGCGGATCAATACGGTTCCGAATCGATCCTCCCGTACAGCTATGCCGGCAACATGGGTTACCTGAACGGCTCCGGCATGGATCGCCGCTTTTTTCATCGCCTGGGCGCCTCGCGGCTTGACCGCACCATCTGTTCCGCCGCGGGTACCGCCGGGCTCATGGAATCTCTGGGCTATCGTTACGGGACGGAGCCGGAGCAGTTCCCTCATTCGAAACTGATTATCGCGTGGGGCGCGAATATCCTCGGCACGAACGTGCATCTATGGCCGTTTATCGTCGAAGCGCGCCGTAACGGAGCGCGCTTTTATACCATCGATCCGCGCCAAAACCGAACGGGACTTCTATCCGACCGGCACTACGCGATCAACCCGGGCAGCGACGCCGCGCTCGCGCTCGGCATGATGCACGTCATCGTGCGCGAGCGGCTTCACGACGCGGATTATGTCGCCAAACACACCACCGGTTTCGACGATCTCGCCCGGAAAATCGAAGCATATCCGCCGGAGCGCGTCTCGGCGCTGACTGGAATCGCCGTTGACGATATCGTTCAACTGTCCCGCGAGTACGCCACCACGCGACCCGCCGTGATCCGCCTGAACTATGGAATGCAGCGAAGCGAGCGCGGCGGCTTGGGCGTGCGCCTCATCGCCATGCTGCCGGCGCTGATCGGTTCCTGGAAGGAGATCGGAGGCGGATTCCAACTGACCACCTCCGGCGCGTTTCATGTCGACCGGGCCGGGCTCGAGCGGCCCGATCTGCAATGGAAGTCGAAGCTCGGCCGCGAAGCGCGAATCGTCAACATGGTGCGGCTCGGCGCCGCGCTCACGGAGTTGCAAGACCCGCCCGTGAAGGCCATGGCGGTCTACAACTCGAATCCCGCCGCGGTCGCCCCCAATCAGAACGCCGTGCGGCGCGGATTGCGGCGCGAGGACCTGTTTACGGTTGTGCTCGAACAGTTCCAGAACGATACGGCCGATCACGCCGATATACTGCTGCCCGTCACCACGTTTCTGGAGCAAACGGATCTCTATTTCGCTTATGGCCATTATCATTTGCAGATGGCGCGCCCGGTTCTAGAAGCTCCCGGCGAGTGTTTGCCGAACAACGAAATCTTCCGGCGTCTTGCGGCGCGCATGGGTTTCGACGACTTATGCTTCCGTGAAACCGACGACGACATGATTCGCGGCCTCTTGAATACGGACCATCGGTTTTTCAGCGGGATTACCATCGAAGAGCTTGACCGCGAGCACTCGATCAGGCTGCGGGTGGCTCCGAATGGTGACGCGTTTCTGCCGTTCGCGCAAGGCGGATTCGGAACGGCGTCGGGAAAACTCGAGTTCCGTCCGGAAACGCTCGATTACGAGCCGCCGGTCGAATCGCGCCATGGCGACGCCATGCTCCGCGCGAAATATCCGCTCGAAATGATTTCTCCGAAGCACGACGACAGCATGAATTCGACCTTCGGCAACCGGCTGGATCTCAATGAGGGGACCAGCGTAGCCACCCTCCATACGCGCGATGCCGCAGCGCGCGCGATCGCGCCCGGGGACCAGATCCGCATTTTTAACGATCGCGGCAGCTGCGTCCTGCGCGTCAAAGTAGAAGACAGCGTTGCACCAGGAGTGATCTCCGCGCCTTCCACTCGATGGCCCAAGAGATCGAGCGACCGGCGTAATGTCAACGTGCTTACTTCCGAGCGTCTAACGGACATCGGCGGCGGACCGGCGTTTTATAGTTGTTTAGTGCAGGTGGAGAAGAGTGGAGACTAGGATAGTCGTCAATGCGCCGGGGAGGAACGCCCGGGCGGCCTTCGCGCTCTTGATCGCAGTCGGTTTTGCCGGCTGCCATCGCGACAGGCGCGTTCGCGTGCAAACCGACGAGGAGCCGCCGCGGCTCGCCATGATGTTGAGCGTAGCCGATCCGCGCGCCGCCACCCAGTTAATCAACGGATTCTACTCGCTTGAAAATAATTCGTGGCGATGGACAGCCGGAAAATTCACCGTGATGCTGCGGCCGCCCCGCGCCGCCGAGACCAATGGCGCGGTCTTGAAGTTCAAGTTCAATCTTCCCGAAGCCGTGCTGTCCAAGGTGAAGACGCTCGCGATTTCCGCCAACGTGAACGGAACCGCTCTTTCCCCCGAGTCTTACACGCAGCCTGGCGAATACACCTACACGCGCGAAGTGCCCCCGAAGGCATTCACCGGAGATGCGGCAAAGGTCGAGTTCACGCTCGATAAATTTCTTCCGCCCAGCAGCTCCGACCTGCGCGAACTCGGCGTAATCGCCACCATGGTGGGCTTCGAAGGAAAATGAGGCGCGCGCCAGGCGCCTCTTTCTGGATTTCCGCTTACTGGACTGTTCCTTCGCTGTTCTGCCTGATTCTTTACTGGTACGGACTGAAATCCTGGTTCCGTGCCGACGATTTCGCGTGGCTCGGCCTCAATCGCGAAATATTGCATCCGGCCGATTTCTGGCGGGTCATGTTCGAGCCAATGGCCCAGGGCACCATCCGCCCGTTAAGCGAACGCGCTTATTTTATCGGAATGCACGCGTTGTTCGGCCTGGATGCGCTGCCCTTCCGTATTCTCGCGTTCGCGACACAGTTCGCCAGTTTAGCGCTGCTCGGTTGGATTACCCTGAAGCTCACCGGATCGCGCGTGGCGCGCTTCCTGGCTCCCGTATTGTGGGTCGCCAACAGCGCGCTGGCGATCCCGATGACGTGGTGTTCCACCTACAATCAAATCCTTTGCGGCTGCCTTCTTCTGGCTGCGTTCGCGCTTTTCTTGAAATATGAGGAGACGGGGAAGCGCCGGTATTACTGGTGGCAGTTTTTGGTGTTTTTGCTCGGTTTCGGCGCGCTTGAGATTAACGTGATGTATCCGGCCCTGGTTGCGAGCTACTGGATATTCGCCCGGAGGGGACCGCTCCCTTACGGTCACGCCCCGGTAAACATGTTACGCGACCTCCTGCCGCTTTTCGCCGGTTCCATTGCTTTCACGATCGTTCACCTGATGGTCGCCCCGCGGCAGGTAACCGGCCCATACGTTCTCTACTTCGATCGCGCCTTGCCTCTCACGCTCGGGACGTACTGGAAGTGGGCGCTGGTTCCCGCCCAGTGGTGGGACTTGCCGGGGAATCGCCAATGGCGCGGCTTGCCGGTGGTTGCGGCGTTTACCGCGCTTCTGATCGGTTTCGCGATCCAGGAAGCGCGCCGCAAACGGTGGCTGCCCGTGGTTTTTCTGAGCTGGTTCGTCCTGCTTCTTCTCCCGGTGCTGCCCCTGAAAAACCACGTGCTCGGCTATTATCTGACCTTGCCCGCGTTCGCGCTCGGCATGCTGGGCGCAACCGCGTTCGCCAGGAGCTGGCGCGCGGGCAAAGCGTGGCGAATTACCGGCGCGGCGGCGCTCGCCGCGTACTTATACATCGCCATTCCCATTACCTGGGCGGACACTCGATGGCATTACGAGATAGCGCGCTCCGTGAAGATACTTGTGCTGGGAGTAGCTCATGCGCACGAGCTACATCCCAGTTCGACTATCCTGCTGGGGGACATAGGAAACGAGTTATACGACAACGCCATCGCCCATTCTCCGTTTCGCCTGGTCGATGCTTTTAACGTATATCTCACGCCCGAAGCCGCGGGCCGAATCACGCCTCACCCGGATAACCTGCCGGTCTCCGAATTCGCAGTACCGCCCGGCCCGGCGCTAAATGGCCTTCTTCGCGAGCAGGTCTTGGTGTATGTGCCGGCTGGCGATCGGCTGAAGAACGTTACAACAAATTACGAAGCGGTCGCGGAAAAGCAACTGAAATCCGAAACCCCGCAAAGGGTAGATGCCGGAAATCCGCTGTTCGGTTATCTCCTCGGGCCGACGTGGTACCCAATCGATACGACCTACCGGTGGATGCCCGCAAGCGCCACCTTGCGAATCGGGGGGCCCGACTCATCGAGGCAAAGACTCTATATACACGGTATTTGCCCCGCGGCGCTGACCGAAGCAGGGCCGCTTCGGTTCACGGTAGCCGTAAACGGAACGGACGTCTCCGTCAGCGAGATTCAAGCTTCGGAAACGCTGTTCGATCGGGCGCTTGAATTACCGGCGTCGAGCGTCGGGAAGGAATCGATCGAACTGGAGCTTCAGGTAAACCGGACACTGCACCGCGCGGACGAAGACCGGAAACTTGGTCTCGCGTTCGGAATATTCGCCATCCGCTAGCGGTGCAGCTCAAAACCGAAATTACGGAAGCTTAGTGGCTTCCTTGTGCCGCGAGTATTTGTTCAGCATACTCTCCAGCTGGGATGCGGCCGCAGGCGCCTTGGTACCGCCCATGATAATGTCTTTGTTCGACATTTCGGAGCCATACAACTCCATATTGCCTTCTTTGTCCTCGCGCAATGTTGCGCCGTTAAGCGCGATTCCCGCAAAAACCCCCCGCGCGCGAGAATACGACAAAATTTCCGCTCGCATGGAGGCATCGGTGTCCGCGGTTGCCGTCCGGCCAACCGGTCCCGCCGCAATGGAGGCATCGCCGCCCAACGTGAACTGGCTCGATAATAGATGCTTCGCGCCGCTGTCGTTCATGACGAGCATCACTACGTCGGTTTCCGATCCGCCAATCTGGAATCCGAAGCTGCCGCCTTCCACTTTCACGGCGGCTGGCGCGCCCCATCCCGTGCCGCTCTTGCGACGGCAAACCACAAAACCTTTTCCGTACTTTCCGCCCACAATGAAGGCCGCTTTCTTTACACTTGGCACAATCACCACACATTGCGCCTTTTCTATTAACTCTTGGGGAATGCCTTTATCCGGAGTGTTCATCGCCTCCGAGCGAACGGTTGTCGCGGATTGCAATCTCTGATCCGCATCTTCTTTTTTTGCAAACACCGAAGTGGTCAGCGACGCAGCCGCCAACACTACCAGCATTGAATTACGCATTTAGATTCCTCCATGCCAATACTTTAGCGTCCATGATGCCATTGTGCTTCGCCGTACGTTTAGCGCTTCCCCAGAAACCGGAGGCGTACCGCGGCCGCGCGCGGCTGTCCGCGCCCGAACGCCAGGAACGTGGGCGAATCCGTGTTGTTGTTGACGACATTCGAATTCCCGTTATTCGTCAGATTGTTGAGGCCGACGCGCCAAGCCCAGAAATGATGCAAAAACACGAACTTCCGCTCGAAGTGCAGGTTCATATCGAAATAATCCGGAAATCGCCGCGAGTTCGGCGCGCCCACCACCACGCCTTCCTCATTGACGACGCTGAACGGGAATCCCGTCCGGTACTCGGCAAGGAACGCCACGCTTGTTTCGCCCAACAGAAACCGCAACGAATGCGGCAGCCACGTCTGCTGCAGCGGCGCCCAGCCCCAGGTCACGAACCGGTTCGGCGTGTCCCACGATAGGGGTCCCGCCGCCTGCCGCGCGAAAATTGGATTCTCCAGGCTGTAATCGATTACCGAGTTCGAGTGCGCCAGGGACCGCGTGTATCCGGCCGACCACTCATACTTAACCGCAAACGTTCGACGCACGGTGAATTCCCCGGCCTGATATCGATCCCGGCGGGCGTTCCGCAGCAGGTAAAAATTCGTATCGCCCGCGATCGCGAGCGCCGGATCGAGATCGCTGACGAAGGCCAACCCGCGCCCCCCGCCGCGGTTCGTGAAATTGGCCCGCCCATAAAAATTCCACGGCAGTTTCCGCTCGATCCCGAAGCTCAGCGTCTTGTACCGCGGCACTTGCAGTTGGCGTTCGTTGAGCAGAAAGGCCGTCTCCACCGGTCCTCGAACCAACAATCCACTGGGCGCGAAAAAGCTCGCATAGCTTACCTGCTCCTGCTGTTGCGTCAGCATGTCCAGCGTTAAAGTATCGTAAAAAACGCCATAGCCCGCGGACAACTTCGTTTCATGCAGCCACCTCGGCGCATACGCGGCGGAGGCGCGCGGAGAGAACAGAACGTCGCGCACGATTTCGTTCCAGTCGGATCGAAAACCCGCCTCGATCAATAACCCGTCAACGGGCGACCAGCGGTCGAGCGCATACTGCGAGGCTTCGAAGTTGGTGCGCGCCTGCCGCCGGTTGCCGGCAAACGTCACTTCCCGCGCCACGGAATTATCCACTCGCAGAACTTCGTAATCGTGCCGGCTGGCGATGCTGTGAAACCCGATTCGCTCCAGATCCGCCCCTACCTTGAACTGATGCGCCCCAAACCGTTTCACCGGAGGCAGGAACACATTGGCGAGCCATTGCTGCCGGTCGCCGCGGCGCGTCAAATCCTCGAAATAATTCCCGCGTTCGCCGGACGGAGTGATCTGAAACGTGTTTTGCCCCTGGGGGCTCGATCGCAAGAACGTGCGCGTGTCGGCGATCCCGAACTCGATCAAGGTTCCGCCTTCCAAATAAATCTGATCCTTGATACTGCCGAGCGTAAGCCGCTGCCTGCGGTTCAGCGTCGTCTCAATGGGATTGAGGAAGGAGAGGCCTTGGCGCGAATCCTGTCCGTAGTTCACCAGGAAGCTTCCCGTCAGAATATGAGAAGCCGTGAGGTTCACTTGAATCCGGGTGAGATTGCTGCCGACAAAGCTGCGGCTCCGGTTTTCGCCATGCGGCAAACCGCTGACCGTGTTGAGATCGTAAAAGGTGTCGAAGCCATTGTGGAACCACGCGCGGCCCTTGGCGAGCGGCCCCGAAACTTTCAAGCGCGGCGTCCATTTATTGATGTGAAAACCGTCCTGCGACCCAAGTCCGGGGATGAAATTCGTGGCTCCAAAACGCCAGCGGTTATCGCCCATTTCGGTCTTGATATCGAGCGATCCCGCCGATCCCTTGTCTTTCTCGGGCGAATACCGGCTGCTCTCCAGTTCCATCGACTGCACGGATTCGATGTTGAGCCGCGCTTCCAACCGGCCCGTCGCCGGGTCGGAAATATTGAAGCCGTTGAGCGTGAAATTCGTCTGCTCGGTCGCCCCCCCGTTAAAATGGAGGCGCCCGGTTGTGTCCTGCACCACGCCCTGCATCATCGGGAGAGCGCTGCGAAGATCCTGCGATGCGGGATAGGGGACCTCCAGGATCTCGAGCGTGTTGAGCTGCTTTATCTGCGCCGTTTCCTGCGGATCGATAACCGGAGGCGAATAATTGACATCCACGGAATCCGCGAATTCTTTTAGATAATTCAGCGTTAACGTGAGTTGATTCGATCCCTCGTGCAAAGATACGGCGTTTTGCGTGAAGACGAAGAACCCCTGGCGTTGGGCCTGAACGCGATAGTCCGCGGCCGCTTCGAAGGCGAAAGCGAATCCGCCCACATCGTCGGAGATTGCCGTGGAGACCGGCCTTCCCGCCGCGCTCATTTCGATCCGCGCGCCAGCGACGGCAACGCCATTCTCGTCGGTCACCTTGCCTGCCACGATCACGGCGGGGGCAAAGGCTCGAACCGGCGGGGCTCCCGCCAGCAGCGCCGCCAATAATAGCGCTAGCGGGCGCGCGGCCGCGATGACGCGCCGGAACGTGGCGTTGGCTGGCATGGGCTTAAACCGATTCTACAGGACATGCCGGCTTAGGCAGTTTAAGCTGAAAGAGCATGAATATAGAAGTGTTGTTGACCGAAGCGGAAATCGCGCGCGAATTCACCGAGTCGATGGAAGCGCGCGATCTGCCGGAGAAATTTTTCTACTGGTTTCCCTTGTCCGTGCAGGCCTGGCGCGAACTTTCGCAGGACGCCGCCTACCGGAACCTTTGCTCCGCCTGGACCGTGCTTGGCGAGAAAGCCCGCGAAATCACCAATCACTTCGACAAAAAAGTTCCAATCGTCAGTTTCGGAGCGGGCGATGGATCGAAGGATCGGGTTCTCATCCAGGCTCTCAAGGCCGCGGGTCGCGATGTACAGTATTTCCCCGTGGATGCCAGTCAAGCGCTACTTGAAACCGCATGCTCGGACGCCGAAGACGACGAAGTGGAAGTGCTCGGCATTAAGGCCGATATATCGAGCCCCATGGACATGGTGCTCGCCTCGGACGCGTGCGAATCCCCGAAGCTATTCCTGATGGCAGGCAATTCACTAGGCGGGTTCGACCCGCTCGAAATGACCAAGAGCCTCGCCGACTGCATGCATACCGGCGATCGTCTATTGATCGACGGCGCGCTATACACGGACGAGGCCGTTGCCGCGTTCGATCTTCCCCGCTCGCGCCGGTTCGCTTTTGCTCCGCTCGCGAGCATAGGCATGGCGGAAGAAGATGGCCAGCTAAAGTTCGAGCAGAAGCGGGACGACCGCCATCCCGGCCTATACCTGATTACCAAACGTTTTCACGCGCATCGCGACTTGCGCATTACCGTGTCGGGTTCGGAAATCGTGGTGGCGCGGGGCGAACGCATTTTCATGAATTTTCAATACCTCTACACGCCCGAAGCGTTCCGCTGGCTTTTAACGGAGCACGCGAGGTTGAGGATACTCGACGAAAATATCGATGCGGGCGGAAAATTCATCACCGCGGTCTGCGCGAAGTGACAACCGCGGCAATCGTCGCGGTCGGAGTGCTGCTGGCGATGTGGGCCGTCGTGCTACAGCGCCGTTAGATCGATGCACTTCGAACTGGCGCTGATTAATGTCGCGATTCTGTGGATGCTGACGACCCCGCACGAATTCGCGCATGCCTGGGTTGCGACCAAGCTGGGCGACGATACGCCCACGCTCGAAGGACGCGTCACGCTTTATCCCTTGGCTCACGTCGATTGGCTGGGCACCACGATTCTGCCGTTCGCCACGAGCCTGCTTGGCGGATTTTTCATTGGCTGGGGCAAGCCGGTGCACACCAATCCCGCCAAGCTGCGCTTCGGGCTGAATGGGCTGGCGCTGGTCGCGATTGCGGGCCCGGTAAGCAATATTCTGTTCGCCATCGTGCTGGCGGCGCTGTCGGTTGCGACGGTGCGGATGTTTCTGCCCCTCGCCGAGTTCCTCGCGCAGGCCGCGCGATTGAGCGTTTACCTGGCAATCTTCAACTTGATCCCGGTGCCTCCCCTCGATGGATCGAAGCTGCTGCTGGCGGCGCGAATTCCGGTCGTGGTTTATAACGAGCTGGCGCGAATTGGATTTATCGTGCTGATACTGGCGTTGTCTTCGACGAGCTTGGGGCCGTGGATTTCGACGTCCTCGGATGAAGTGACTTACTTTCTTTTTCGGCTATTTAAGCCGGCCTGACGTAAAAGCCTTTTACCGGGCCGCGTGCGGCGCGACCACGACGATCGTGAATGTGCCCGGCTTCGTTGCCGGCCGCCCGGTCTGCACGATCTCGAACTTTCCCGGCCTCCGATCGGCAAGTCCGACAGCACCTTGCCGTCGGCGGTGCTCATCACGATCAACTTCCGGGGCTTCCGGCACCCGATAAGAAGGCGCCGTTTTTGCGTGTCTATTGACATCCCAAACGACGCGCCGTCGGGGGCCACGGGCCAGCGTGCAACTACCTTCCTCGCCTTGATGTCGACGACGGCTACTTCGTTTTTATCCATTAGATTGATATAAGCCTGCCAGCCCCATCGGACGCGAGGAATTCCGGCGCTCCGCCGAGATCGAAGATCACGACGGCGCCGTCACTGATGAATCCGCGCCCCGCCTTGGGAACGATCGCGATACCATGAGCGCTCTGCCAAGACTGATGTTGCCAAGACTGTTGATTGACTTCCACGGTGACAAGGAATATATTTCGTGCACGGTTTCCAACGAGCTTTCATGCCATGTAAAGGTTTGCTTGTATTTGCCGGATTGGCCCTGCTCGTCGCCCCGGCGTTTTCCCAGGAGTTTCGCGCTAGCATCTCGGGCCAGATTACCGACGCATCCGGAGCGGCAATTTCCGGCGCAAAGATCACGGTCACAAGCGTTGAGCGGAATACCGCTTCCGACGCGGTGTCGAACAATAAGGGTATTTATCTCGTGCAGTTTCTGTTACCGGGCCAGTATACGCTTGCGGTAAGTAGCTCGGGGTTCAAGTCGTACCTGCAGCGCGGCATCGCTCTCGAAGCGGCGAACCACGCCAATGTCGATGTTCGGCTCGAAATCGGCGCGTACACGGATCGGGTCACGGTGACCGGCGACGCTCCTCTGCTTGAGACGGAAACCGGCACGCGCGCCACGACAGTGGAAAATCGAGTATTAGAAAACGTGCCCACCAACGGCCGCAATCTGTTCGCCCTTCAATACAATTTGCCCGGCGTGGTCAAATCCGGCACGTATTGGGGCTCAATGGAACTTTACGCTTATGGCGACGTTAACGGCGTGAGCATTAGCGGGGGCCGGGTCGGCGAGAATGAGACTTTAATCGATGGCGTATCGAACACGAAGGTCGATCGCGGCGTCTCGCTGGTTCCGTCTTTGAGCGCCACGCAAGAGTTCTCGGTGCAATCGAATCTTTACGATGCGCAATACGGCCGCGTGGGCGGCGGCGTCACGTCGATTATCGTCAAGTCGGGAACTAACCGGATCCACGGCGAACTGTATGAGTTCTTGAAAAACGTCAAGCTCGATGCCAACGAATGGACGTCGAACAAGGCAGGCCTGCCGCAACGCAAATTTGAAAACAATACATGGGGGGCGGAAGTGGACGGGCCCATTATCCTTCCGAAGCTGTTCAATGGCCGGAATCGCGTTTTCTTCATGATGTCGTACGAAGGTGAAAAAGAGAACAGCAATGGTGTCGTGACATTGACCTTGCCGGCTCCGGAACAGCGCACCGGGGATTTCTCCAAGCTCCTTAACTCACAGGGCGTACCTGTAATCATCTACGACCCTAAGACAACCCGGCTCGGGCCAAATGGCACTTACATCCGCGATGCGTTCCCCGGAAACATCATTCCTCAAGACCGTATCAACCCCATCGCCGCAAAGGTGGTTCAGCTCTATCCGCCGCCCAACACACCCGGGATCGGCCCTAATCATTTAGTCAATTATGCCAGGTTGGCGCCGGGCGGAAATAAGTACACCGCGCTGCTCGGGAAGATTGACCTCAATGTTTCGTCCAAGAGTAAGATTTCGTTCCGGTATGGCCAGACGCCCTATTTCGCTCCAGCCGCGACAAGTTGGGGAAACAATCCAGGGGAACCCGCCACCTATAGGACGCAGGTCCCACGGAACTGGGGTGCGGACTGGACTTACGTGATCAGTCCCTCTCTAATTTTCAACCTGCGGGGAGGTTTGGCCCGTTACGAGCAGTTTAGCGGCAGCGGCTTCGCGGGTGGATACGATCCGCGCCAACTCGGGTTCCCATCGTCACTCGTCTCGCAGTTCACGGCGTTGCAGTTCCCGCGCTTCAACTTCGGGCCGTATTCCCCAATCGGCGCCAGCAGTGTAACGAATTATTCCACCAATGACACCTGGAGCGTGCAGCCGAACGTCAGTTGGATACACGGTCGGCACGCGTTGCGATTTGGCATGGAGGCGCGGCTGTATAACCGGAATACGCTTCAACCGGGTCTCGCGGATGGAAGCTACACTTTCGGCAAAAATTGGACGCAAGCCAATCCGCTCCGCGCCGACTCTGCTTCGGGCAATGAAGTCGCGAGTTTCCTGTTGGGTTTGCCGGTGAGCGGGTCTGTCGATCACAACATCGATCCCGCTTATCAGAACAAATACTACGCGATTTTCTTGCAGGACGATATTAAGCTTACCCGGAACCTCACAATTAACGCCGGTCTACGTTGGGATTACGAGACTCCGCTGACCGAACGGTATAACCGCATGGTTCGCGGCTTTGCTTTCAACCAGGCGAGCCCGCTCGCCACCCAGGTTCCCGGTCTCGATCTGAAAGGTGGATTGCTGTTCGCCGGAAACAGCGGGGATAGCCGGCTTGCTTTCAATCCCGACAGGACGGGCTTTCAGCCCCGTATCGGTTTTGCCTGGCGGCCCGCATCCGCATGGGTGATTCGCGGGGGCTATGGATTGACTTATCTCGGCCAAAGTTCGTTCGGACCTCCAACCGGATTCAGCCGGCCCACTCCGTTGATCGGCAGCACGGATGGCGGGATTACCCCTGCCATCGATTTGAGCAATCCTTTTCCCCCTGCCCTCTATCCCGCCGGGCTTTTGACTCCAATCGGCTCTAGCCTGGGCTTGTCGACCAACCTTGGCCAAGCCGTCTCAGCTCAATATCTAGATCGGAGCCTACCCCGATCCCACCAGTTTTCGTTCGGCTTCCAGCGGGAGCTCCGATGGGGCTTTCTCGCTGACGTCTCCTATGTCGGCAACATCACACACGCTCTCCCTGTAAACCTCGCCCTGAATTCTATTCCGGCGAACGTGCTGAACAGCATGCCGGTGGATGCACGGCCCGCTTACTTCAGTGCCGCTGTTCCAAATCCGTTAGCGGGCTTGTTGCCCTCCAGCAGCTTGAACGGAGCCACCATACCGCGGTCGCAACTCTTTCTGCCATTCCCGCAGTACAGCGGCGTCATGCTGACAGACGTTCCGATCGGATCGCAACGCTACCATTCCGTGCAGATGAAATTGGCGCGGCGCTTCAGCCAGGGGATCGGAATCCAAGCCGCCTACACGATCTCGAAATCGCTCGAACGAGTCTCCGTCCTGAATCCGCAGGATGTGAATCTCGCGGACCCGCTCAAGACGCCACTCGAACAGCGCTTGAACCAGTGGGATACTCCTCGAAAGTTCTCCGTTGTGGTCACGGCGGCACTTCCATACGGGCACGGGAAGCAGTTCGGCAGTAACGCGAATCCGGTTTTGAACGCGATCGCCGGCGGTTGGAATTTCAACGCCGAATACAATACGCAGGTTGGATTTCCGTTCGACTTCCCGAATGCCGCGCCCTTGGCGGCGAGAAGCGCGAAATTGAGCGACGCCCAGCGCGACTCCTTGGCCAAGCAAGCTGGTCATTCGCAGTGGGATCCCTCAGTCGATCCCTTTTTCGACGTCTCTCTTTTCCCAACGGAAGCCCAGGCCCCGTTCACTCTTCGCAACTTCCCGACGCGTTTCCCCGACGTACGGGGGAAGCCGCTAAATAACGTGGAATTCTCCGCATATAAAGAGTTCCAGGTGCGCGAGCGTCTGCGCTGGCAGATTCGCGCCGACTTCCATAATGCTCTAAACCATCCTTGGTTCGGATCCCAAGCCTCAAACGATGTCTCCGACTCGCAATTCGGCCGCATTGCCGCTCAGTCCGTCGACGACACTTCCGAACCGCGTCTAATCGTTTTATCGATGAAGCTTGTGTTTTAGGAAAATCTAAACGCCATTAGTTTAGCGGATGCCGCTACTGCGCCGCGTGCGGTGCGACCACGACGATCATGAATGTGCCCGGCTTCGTTGCCGGCCGCCCTGACGCTCCGGGCCCGTATTCCGCGGTAGGCAGATAGATCCTGTGAGTTGTGGGATCGAGGCCCATCGTTCTCGCACCCTGGGGCGTCTTCACGGTCTGCACGATCTCGAACTTTCCCGGCGACGTCTCGCGGGCCACCGCGAGCGTGCCGTCGCCGCAGCTAGCGAACACCTGGCCGTTTTCGACTTTCGTGGCGTCGACGTGGTCGCCGATCGGCAGGTCCGCCAGCACCTTGCCATCGGCGGTGCTCATCACGATCAACTTCTGGGGCTTTCGGCACCCGATGAAAAGTCGCCCCTTTTTTGTGTCGATCGACATCCCAACCGGCGCACCACCGGGGGCTACGGGCCAGCGTGCAACTACCTTCCTCGCCTTGAAGTCGACAACCGCAACTTCGTTTTTATCCATCAGATTGATGTAAACCTTACCAGCCCCATCGGACGCGAGGAACTCCGGAGCTCCGTCTAGGGCGATCGGCGCATCGATCTTTCCGTTCTTGGGATCGATGTCGGGCTTGAGCGACATCAGCACTCCCTTGTCCCCTGAAACGACCAGGACCCGCCCGCTGGCAGGGTCGAAGACGATGCCGTCGGCATCGGGCTGCGCGACGATCGTGCCCAGAACGGCGTGCGTCTTCAGATCGAAGATCACGACGGCGCCGTCACCGCCTCCGTCACTGATGAATCCCCGCCCCGCCTCGGGAACGATCGCGACACCATGAGCGATCTTCTGACCTGGAATGTCGGCGACGATCTTGCCGGATTCGGAGTCGATCACCATCGTGTGCGTGCCCCTTGGAACATACAGACGGTGCGTCCGCTGGTCGACCGTGAGATAGTCCCACGCGCCCTGACCGCCGATGTGAAATGTTTTTGCGACCTCCCAGTGAGTCTGAGCCAGCGCCGGCAGAACGGCCGCGAAGGCCATCAAGACGACGGCACGCCCGGCATAAAAGCGGGATAATTTCGCAATAGAATCGGTGTATGGCAATTGGCGCGCTCCTAACGATCGACGACTTCGAGTTGCTTCCGCCGGAACTGGCCGAGGGACACGAGCTGATCGATGGAGAACTGGTGGACGTGTCCGGTAACAATCCAGAACATAACGGCTTGAGAGATTATCTCCTACAACTGCTGCGTCCGATTGTCCTCGATCGCAAACTCGGCCGGCTCTTCGCCGAGCAAGAGTACGATTTCGCTGGAAATGCCCACGGCCCCGATATCACTTTCTTCGGTAACGGGAAGATTCCGTTAGTCGACCCAAAGAAGCGCGTCCAGCGATTTGTGCCCGATTTCGCGATTGAGATTGCGTCGCCGTCCGATACCCATGAAGGTCTGCTGAAAAAAAAGAATCGGTTCCGGCGATGCGGAACACAAGAGGTCTGGCTGGTTTCGCCCGAAGCGGAGGAAGTGGACGTCTATTCGGACCGGCGAAACTGGATACTCCGCGGACACGATTTACTGGAGACCGATCTAATCCCCGGCTTCTCGATTACCGTTGAGGATCTCTTCAAACAGGGACTGTCTTAGTTGTTAAACCAGGCCCTCATCCCGGTCGCTTAAGTAATAATGCACCGCCGGCGTAACGATCAGCGATAAAACCATCGAAGCCAAAATCCCGCCAATCACCGCAATTGCGAGCGGCTGCAGCATTTGTGAACCGGCGCCGATCGCAAGCGATAGCGGAATCATCCCGGCAATGGTGGCGAGCGCCGTCATCAAAATCGGCCGCAGCCGCCGCTCGCCGGCCTCGATCATCGCATCGCGCGCCGACGAGCCTTCCGCGCGAAATTTCTGGTCCGCATCGAGCAGCAAAATACCGTTCTTCGCCACGATTCCAATCACCATGATCACGCCCATGAAGGACGAAATATTGAATGTCGTATTGGTCACCAGAAGCGCGAAAAACACGCCCGAAGTCGATAGAAGCGCCGATGCGACGATCGCCACCGGCGCGGCAAAACTGCCGAATTCGAATAGCAGCACGGTAAACACCAGAACTACCGCCAGTGCCAACACCAGCAGCAAGTCGCGGAAGGAGCGCTGCTGCTCTTCAAAAGTTCCGCCGTATTCGACGCGGATCGTGGACGGAAGATGCACGGCCTTCACGGCCTTCTGCACGGCGGCGATTCCCTTCCCCAAACTCACGCCCTGCAAGCGTCCCGTCACGGCGACATCGCGCTGCAGATTCTCGCGGCGCACTTCCGTCTGCCCCGGTTCCATTTGCAATGTCGCGAGAGATCCCAGCGTCGCCGTTTTTCCCGTGGAGCTGGTCAGCATGGTGTTGCGAATCGCATCGAGAGAGGCGCGCGTCGATTCCGGAAAGCGCACCCGCAGCGTGTACGCGCGCTCGTTCACCACCACAGGCGTGGGAACCGGCTCGCCTTGCAGAATCGCACTGGCATCGAGCTCGACCTCCTGCGGCGTAAATCCCGATCGCGCGGCGACGGTCTGGTTCACGTCGAACACAATCGCCGGACCGCTGATGGTGTTCTCGATTCCGTTCTTCACGTCCTTCACGCCGGCAACGCCCCTGATGGCATCGCCCACCTTCGGCGCCCATTGCCGCAGCAGGCCGGCGTCCTGCGAAAACAGCTTGATCTCAATGGGGTCGGGCGAGCTTGTGAGATCGCCAATCATGTCCTGCAGAAGCTGCACGAATTCCACTTCGAGCTGCGGAAATTGCCTGTTTACCTTGTCGCGCACCTCCGCGATGATATCTTCGACGCCGCGCCTGGGCAGGCTCTTGAGCTTCACGGAAATGTCGCCCGTATTGGCTTCGGTCACCTGGGCCAAGCCCAATTGAAGCCCCGTGCGGCGCGACGTGCTCTGCACTTCCGGAATCGTGCGCAGCAGCTTTTCGACAGAGGTGATCACGCGGTTGGTATCGGCCAGCGAAGCTCCCGCGGGCATTATGTAATCAAGAATAAAGCCGCCCTCGTCCATGGTGGGCAGCAGGTCCGTTCCCAGCGCACGATAACAGAAGAACGACGCGACGATCAAAGCTGCGCAGAGGCCGGTGAGCACCCACGGATAAGCCAGGGCGGCTTTCAATCCGCGTTCGTAAATGCGCGTGAGACGGCCCATCATGCCCGTTGCCGCCGCGTGCTCATGGCCG
>JBPCKZ010000090.1:0-14816 GCA_051003795.1 Bryobacteraceae bacterium
GCCGCCACGGAACGAGTAGGGTGCGTGGAGGGGGTCGGTCATAACATTCCGAATATCGACGGTCTGGATTCGATCATCCGGCGCGAACCGCCTTCACCTGTCTCAGAATGGGTAAGTTTTGCATCATGGTGCCAAGGCCCGTAAACACTGGCTCTTGCATGATGCAAATGTCTGTTGCAAACTCGCGATTCTAATCGTGGTCCCCTGAACTCCTACGCCCGCCACTTCACGCCCAAACCAAGCACCCGCTTGGCGTAATCGATACTCCTTTCCATGTCGGCTTTTTGCTGATATCGCAGAGCGTCGGCGTATCCCGGTTCGGTAGGCTTGCCGGGGATCTCCTCGACCACCATCCGGCCTTCGTACGGATGCCCGCGCTTCGCCAGCGCCAGAAAGCGCGCCAGGTCCGCCGATCGCGCGCGCGGAAGTGTTTTCCAGAAGCCCTCTTCCAAATAGGGCAAAACTTCAGGCGGACGTCCGGTAATTGGCTTGATGTAAATATATACGGGTGGACAAATTTCCCGCGCACGCGGAAGGAAGGTTTTGAAATCGATAACGCCATCGCCCAACGCGACCCATTGGACGGCGACGCCGCGCGGAACTTCGTAGACAACCGAATCGCGCAAGTGAACCGTAACCGCCAACGGGCCGAGAGTTTCGAGCGTGGTCATGGGGCTTTCCAGCACGAAGACCGGGTTGCCCGTATCGAGGTACGACCCGACGAATTCCGTACCCGCGCCTTCGATCACCATCCGCGTTTCCCAGGCTTGCAGATCTTTGTGATTCTCGATGGCGATCTTGAGTCCCGCATCGAGCGCCGGTTGCCGCACGGCGCGTAGCACCTTGATTGCGGTCTCGATGTGTTGTTCGACTGGGCCGGGGGGAAGGTGGGCTCGGTCGCTCGCGATCAGGCAGCGCATTAGTGGCGAACCCATGGCGCTCGCTCGCGCGATGCCATCGCGCAAGGCGCGCACCGACTTATCGAAATCTTCAGGCGTCTTGGGAAGGAACGCGCCTCCTCCAGTTTCGAGATGCAGCCCAAGATTCGCGGCGTAATCTTTGATGTAACGCCAGTGCGCGGGTACTTGCGCCTCGGGGTCGAGCGAGTCCTGCAGGAACAGCGCATCCAGCTTTAGGCTGGCCGCGTAGTCGAGCAACTGCTTGTCGTTCCACTTCATCGCTCGAAGGCAGTAGCTGTTCAGGCCCATTGGGATTGGGCCGCGGTTCGACGCGCGCAGCGTGAGAGCGGCCGCCGAGCTCAAAAACGTTCGCCGGGTCAATGGTTATCTCCTTGGGAAACAATCTTGCCGTCGAGAATCACGGTCACGGGCTGGATATCGCGGATCTCATCTTCCGGGCAAGTCAAATAGTCGCGATCGATCACCACCATGTCCGCCAATTTCCCGCGCTCGATCGAGCCGCGCTCTTTATCCGCAAACTGCAGCCACGCGCCCCAAATCGTGTGCGTCTTCAAAGCCTCTTCGCGGCTGATTCGCTGCTCGGGGTGCAGTACTTTTCCTTTGGCTGTCTTGCGAGCGATCTCGATCCACATGCTTAGAAACGGATTGTAAGGATTCACCGCCGTGTTCTTGCCGTGTCCGATCATGTGATCGCTGCCGGCGGCCACTTTGATTCCGGCATCCAAATACGAGCGCAGCGGGAAAAAGAATTTCATGCCGTCGTACGTGAAAACATTTTCGAGCGCCGCGCCATCGAGATACAGCCATTGCGACTGCGTATCCGCCGAAATACCCATTTTCTTCATTCGGGCGATGGCCGCGGGACTCTGAAAACTGGCGTGCATCACGAACGAGCGCGTGGGAGCGATGGGCTTCTTGCGATCGAGGGCTTCGAGCGTGTCGAGCCACGTATCCACCGCCGCGCCGCCTTGATCGTGCGTGGTCAACTGCCACCCGCGATCGCGCGCCGCTTCCATCACCGCGAGCAGTTTCGCGGGCGGAATAAAAAGCTGGCCGCGATCGTCCGCGTCGTTTTTGCCGTAGAGCTGCTTGCCGAACGATCCATAGGGCGCGCGCTGGAACGCCGTCCCGATGGTCATGCCGCCATCGAGGGTTAGTTTGAAAGTGCGAAGTTTCAACCAGCTGTCGCTGTCTCCGGGCGTGTAGGGACCGTTGCGGATTTCGTTCACTAGCTCTTCGGCGGGCGGGGAAGCATCGGGCCGCCACGTCATGACCGTGCGGATGGGCAGGCGGTTTTGCGCTTTCAGCTTCCGGTAGAGCGCGATTTGTTCGGGATTGACCGCGCGATCCCCCACCGCGGTAAGGCCCGCGGCCAGGTAGCGCTTGAGCTGCAATTCCAACTCGCGCAGCTTTTCTTCTTCCGTAAATTGCGTTGTAACCTGAACGCCTTTCACCAGGGATTGCGCGTTCTTCAAAATTCCGTTCGGCTCGCCGTCGGCGCCTTTGACGATCTCCCCTCCGGGTGGATTCGGCGTGTTGCGATCGATGCCGCTCTTTTTGAGCCCGGCGGTGTTGAGAATGACGACGTAGCTGGCATCGAAGAGGACGGGACGATCGCTCACCACATCGAGCAGCTCGCGCGTGGGCATTCGCATTTCCTTGAGGCGCGTCGGAAACGTACGGGGCACGACGATCCATTCACCCTTGGGGACACTTTTCGCCTGTTCGCGAAGGTAGTGCCGCACGGCATCATACGAATCGAGCGGCGGCAAGGGGCCGCGAGCTTCGCTCAAGGCGGCGTCGAGCGCATGAACGTGACTATCGATCAGCCCTGGCAGAACCGTGCGGCCATTTAGGTCGATCATGCGGGTGTTCGGGCCGCGCTCGCGCATCACGGACGCCTCGGCGCCGGCGGCGACGATTTTTCCGGCCTGGATCGCGACGGCCTGCTGCACGGAGAAATTGTTGTCAACGGTAACGATTTTGCCGTTGTGCAGGATGAGATCGGCGGGTGCGGCTTGGAGCGCGGCATGGAGCGCGATATAGAGCAGAGCCGAAGCGGTAAACCGGAGCGAAAATTTTAATGCAGATAGCATATGCCAACCGTTGGGTCAGTTTACCAAAAGCGTCCGATCTACTAATCTTTGAATGATGACCAAACAAGAAATCCTGATCGCTCAAAAAGAGTTCCTGTTCCCCTCGGTTTTCCACTATTTTAAGGAGCCGATGGTGGTTACCCACGCGAAAGATCAGTATGTCTGGGATGCCGACGGCAACCAGTATCTGGATTTTTTTGGCGGCATCGTGACCATCAGCGTGGGCCATTGCAACCGGAAGGTTAACGATGCAATCCGCGCGCAGGTCGATAAGCTGCAGCATGTATCCACCGTATTCGCGAACGAGCCGCAGGCCGCGCTCGCAAAGAAACTGGCGTCGATCACGCCCGATGGCGCGCTGCGGAAATCCTTCTTCACCAATAGCGGCACGGAAGCGAATGAGACGGCGATCCTAGCGGCGCGGTGCTATACCGGCGCAAGCGAAATCGTGGCGCTCCGCCACTCTTACCATGGCCGTTCGGCAATGACGATGGCGCTAACCGGACAGGCCCAGTGGAAGTTAGGGGGCGTTCCGCAACCAGGTATCGTGCATACGGCGAGCGCTTATTGCTATCGATGCCCTTTCGGCCTGGCCTATCCCTCCTGCGAAGTGAAGTGCGCGCAGGATCTGGAGGACGTTATCCGAACCTCGACTTCGGGGCGCGTGGCCGGGCTAATCGCGGAACCGATTCAGGGCGTGGGAGGATTTATCACGCCGCCCAAAGAATACTTTCCGATCCTAGCCGGCATCGTGCGTCAACATGGCGGCATTTTTATCAGCGATGAAGTGCAAACGGCTTGGGGACGCACCGGCGGCAAATGGTTTGGAATCGAGCACTGGGGCGTCGTGCCGGACGTGATCACCAGCGCCAAGGGGCTCGGGAACGGGACGCCGATCGGACTCACGATTGCCAAGCCGGATGTCGCGGACGCGCTAAAGGGCGTCACCATTTCGACGTTCGGGGGCAATCCAGTTGCAGCCGCGGCGGCGAAGGCGGTGATCGATTTTATCGAAGAGCAAAATCTGGCAACCAACGCAGCCGAAGTGGGGGGCTATCTGCGCGCCGGTCTCGAAGAACTCCAGCGGAAGCATGAAGTCATCGGCGACGTTCGCGGGATGGGATTGCTTCAGGCTCTCGAACTGGTGGAAGACCGCGCGTCCAAGAGGCCATTCCCGCAAGCGGTTACGCGCATCATGGAAGCCGCGCGGGAGAATCGCATTCTGATCGGCAAAGGCGGCATTTACGGAAATGTCTTGCGCATTTCGCCGCCGCTCAACATTGGCAGGAGCGATGTGGATTGTTTCCTTAAGGCGCTCGATTCAAGCTTTGCCGCAAGCTTTGCCGGTACCACTCTAGCGTCCTTCGCAGCCCATCCTCGAAGCTGAATTGCGGATCGTGGCCAAGCTCCGCTGCCGCTCTCGCGATATCCGCCTGCGAGTCGCGAACATCCCCGGCGCGCGAGGGACCGTAGTTAGCGGAAAGGGAAATTCCTTCGATCTTTTGAAGTAGATCCCAAACTTCGTTGAGGGTGATTCGTCCGCCGTTACCCGCGTTGAACATTTTGCCGGAAACACCTTCCGCCCGGGCAGCTTTCAAATTTAATTGGGCAACATCCTCGACGAACGTGAAATCGCGGGATTGTTCGCCGTCTCCGAATATCGTGGGCGAGCGCCGCTCGAGTATCGCTTTGATAAATAACGAAAGCACGCCCGAGTACTGGCTGGCGGGATCCTGTCTCGGCCCAAAAACATTGAAGTACCGGAGGCTTACGGTCTCGATCGGAAAACAGGACGCAAACACGCTCGCATAATATTCCCCCGTCAACTTCTGCAGCGCGTAGGGGGATTTCGGCGCGGGGTTCATGGTTTCAACTTTGGGCAGCACCGCCGTATCGCCGTATGCCGAGGACGATGCCGCATAAACCACGCGGCGAACCCCGCCCGCGGCGGCGGCGCGTAGAACGTTGAAAGTGCCGTTGATGTTGACATCGTGCGAAGGCACGGGGTCGAGGATGGAACGGGGAACCGAAGGAATAGCCGCTTCATGAAAAAGTACTTCGGCGCCGCGAACGGCCGCCGCCGTTGCGTCGTAGTCGCGTATATCCACTTCATGAAACTCCACCGAGTCTCGAATTTCGTCAAGATTCTCGCGGTATCCGGTCAACAGATTGTCGACCACCGTCACCTTGTTCGCGCCTTCGCGCAAGAGACCGCGAACGATCGCGGAACCGATAAATCCCGCGCCTCCCGTTACAACATACTTGTTCATGAAGTTAGCTTTTTCGTTTCCGATTCCAAAAATTGCAACGATTCCGCGGCGATGCGGCTCGCGCCGGGCCTAAAATCGAATACCTCGAGTGAAATCCAACCGCGATAACCTAAATTTCGCAGTGTCCGCAGCACGGGCTTGAAATCGTAATTTCCCGCGTCGCCTTCCGAGCCGGGATGCCGCCCGTCCATTTCATTCACGTGTACATGCCGGATCGCGTCGAAGTACCGCGCCACTAGAATTTCGTGCGGCTCAACCTCATCCACTGCATTATGCGTATCGAACATGGTTCGAATCGCCGGGCTGTTTATTTCTTCCACGATGCGCGCGGCTTCGGCGAGGGTGGTCACCACGTCGCACTGCCCAATCGGGAGCGCCTCCACCAAAACCGTTACGCCTCTGGTTTCCGCGTGACTGGCAACGGACGCCAGGCCTTCAATGTAATTGCGAGTCGCTTCGGCTCGACTCAGTCCGCCGGTCGTACCTCGTTGTTGCGGCGATCCGAACACCATCACGCCGTCCGGCCCAGCATCGCCAACGAGATCGGCGCATAGATCGATCAGGTTGCGGATATGTTGCCAGCCGCGCTCGCGAAGCGCCCGGTCGCCCGTAGTAACGTGAAGACCCTTGGGACTCACCATCAGCCAGTGCAATCCCACGAACTGCATCCCTTCGGATCGCATGATGTCGCGATATTCGCGGCGCCGATCGGTGGAGATATCGAGCGGATCGGGCGCCAGCGTGAAGGGCGCGATTTCGATCCCCGCGTAGCCAATGCCGCGCAATGTTTTGCAGACCTCGGCGAAGGGAGTACGCTCGAACGCCTCGTTGCACATCGCGTGCCGGAAAGCGCGCGTCACGACGCTTCAACGGGATGGCGCCGGGTTCGAGCAAGAAGCTGCTTCGCCCGTTCCAAGGCTTTCGCTTCCGCTTCTTCGCGAGTCGGCGCGGTCATTCGCGCAAGCGTTGCGCCGGGAGAAACGTTATCGGCATTGCAGTGAAATACACCCCCAAGCTTGTAGCTCGCCAGATTCACGTCCCAGCCATCTACTTCCACTTTCCGCTGCCGGTACTCTTCCGCTTTCACTTGGCGGCACCGCGTTCGACGGGAGCGCCCACCAAATTACCCCACTCCGTCCAGGACCCGTCGTAATTGGTCACGTTGTCGAGTCCGAGGAGGTACTTCAGCACGAACCAGGAGTGGCTTGAACGCTCGCCAATGCGGCAATAGGCGATCACCGGCTTCGATCCGTCGATCCCTTCGGCCGCGTACAACGCGCGAAGTTCGTCCGCGGATTTGAAAGTGCCATCCTCATTGCACGCCTTTCCCCAAGGAATGTTACGAGCGCCGGGAATGTGACCGCCGCGCTGGCAGGTCTCCGGCAAGCCCGGAGGGGCCAGGATCTCCCCGGTGAACTCTTGAGGGCTACGTACATCGACCAGCGCCGCGAGGCTCGATTGCACTTGTGGGAGGAACGAGCGGAGAGACCAGTCCGGCGCCGCGGCTTTGTAAGACGCCCGTTCGGGCTTCGGAACTTCGGTGGTCAGTTCGCGGCCTTCCGCCAGCCATTTCTTGCGGCCGCCGTTCATCAAACGCACGTCGCGATGGCCATAAATCTTCATTTGCCAGAAAGCCCAGGCGGCGAACCAGTTGTTGCTGTCTCCATAGATAACGACCGTCGTGCCGTTCGAGATCCCTGAGTTCGCCATCAACTGCTCGAACTCGCGGGCGGGCAGGATGTCGCGCCGCACCGGATCGGCGAGCTGCGAGTTCCAGGCCCAAGCGACAGCGCCGGCAACATGGCCTTCATCGTAGGCTTTCGTATCCACGTCCACCTCGACGACACGCACGTTCGCGTCATTGGCGTGCGCGGCAACCCACTCCGTTGTGACCAGAACTTCGGGCGTGGCGTATTTGGGCTTAGCGGATTCAGGCTTGGCATTGCCGGCCATCATTCAAGCTCCATATTAAGAATCTACTATAGAGTTGCGTTGGAGGGGCCACGTCTCAGCGTGACGCGATGTTACCGCGTACGGTTAAGCCTGGCTCGGGAGACCCAGCAGCTTCGTGCCGTTTTCCCAGCGAATCTTACGGAAAACCTCCGGTTTTGACATCCTCTGGGCTGCCGCCAGCGTCTCGCGCGCAATGCACTTCCCGCGGAGACGTGGCGAAGGGTTCGTGTTACCGCCTCCGCGCCCGTCGGAGCATGAGCAGTCGCTGCCGAACATGAGTTTATTCTGATGCCGGGCGAGGAACTCCGCCGTGAAGTCGGGGTCGCGGTTCAGGAAGTTGTTGCAGGAGTTCGCCGACATGTCGGCCCAGAGGTGCGGATAGTCCGAAAGCCATTTATCGCTGATGCCGCCGGGCTTGATCGGACCGCTTGGGTACGCGGTGTCGTAAGCGTAGTTCGAGCTCACGTTGGCCCAGAAGGTGTCCGCATGGGCGATGAACTTCGTCCTGGGAAACGCTTTCAGCATGGTGTCGAAGCGTTTGAAACCGCCGTTGAAGACACCGTTCCCGGAAGCCTGCGGCACGTCCCCGAAGTGGATCTGAATCGGTACGTTCAAGTCCGCGGCGAGCGCATACAGGCGCTTCATCTCGGGACCATCGCACTCGACTTGATTCTTGATCTCGCCCAATCCGAGAGCGCCGTCCTTAACGGCTTTCGTCAGCAGGGCGGCGGATTCGGGCTGCGCCACGCCGGCGCTGACGAACCACGCAAACCGGCCGGGATGCTTTTCAGCCAGCGCCCTCGATTGGTCGACCGACTGCACGCGCGTGAGCAGGACAGCCCTGGTGACGCCGCTGCCGTTAATGTGGGCGAGATTCGATTCGGGGTCGGCCCGCAGATGGAGATGGATGTCGAGCACCGGGCCGCCCCATTCATAGCGCTGCTGCGCCAAAAGCGACGCCGTCGAGGCGGCCGCGGCGGCACCGATCAACTGTCTTCGATTGATCGTGAATTCCATCACGAATATTCTACTCTTGTTCGCATATGCGGCATTCAGATAAGCCAAGCCCAATAATTTCAAGACGGTCTATCCCGCCGCCGAAAACCGCGCCCCAGCCTTCCAAAGCGGATCGCGATGCGGCGCTCGAGCTGATTAGCCGGGCCGCCGCCGCAAGCCCAACGGCTACCGGCAACGCCGTCATCTCGCAGGAGCCCGCGGCGCCGGCTACGGCGACTGACTGACCTTCAGGTACGATCCGGAGCCGACCGGATGGGCTGGTGGAGAAGCCAAACTAACCAGAGACAATGTCAGCCGGTTGCAGCTGCTCTGGAAGTATCAAACCGGCCCCGCGCCGAACAACGTAAATCGCTATTCGACGATGATGGATCCTCTGGTGGTTGAAAACGCGCCGACGCGGGACGGTCCGCGCAAGATTGTCTTCCTTGCCACTGCGGAAAACAACGTGTACGTGATCGACGCGGAAAAAGGAACGCTCATCTGGACACGCAGCTACCCGAATACGGCTAAGCCGCCGGTCGTCGACAAGCGGGAATTGCCCGAACAACCTGAATGCCACGCCGGTCGTCGACAAGCGGAGCGGCACGCTTTATTTCCTCCCGACTGACGGCAAACCGCGCGGCGTGAGCCTTTCCAACGGCGAAGACAGATTTCCCGCCACCGCTGTCGTGCGTCCTTATTCGTGCAATTTCAGCCTCAATCTGGTGGGCGGCACGATCTACACCTCGACTACCCGCGGCCGGCAAAGCATCCGGAATCTGGGGCCGCGGCGGAATTGTCAAGACTCGTTCGGTATGCTTGGCCAGACCGCCGACGGAGCGTCGCAGAGGATGGTGGCAAGTGAAAATGGGCGTTTCCGATTTCGCCCGACTCTGGCAAACCGGAGGCAATCCACTGGGACGCATAGGCAGGCGCGCCCGTTTATCTTAGTCGATGCCAAAGGGGCGTTGTGGATTCGAACCGAGACCTAAAGGAGTTAGGTGAGGTCGCTTGCACCCCCCTTTTCTCAATAGAATTTTCGTGGCTCCCCCTCGTGGATGCTTTGCGATCGTGGTTGAGGCGAAAACACCCCCCGGATAGCGTGTAACACATTTCCCACCGCGTCTTGACCGGACACCTTCCTGCAGCACCGGCTGAGATCAGGTTGACGGAAGACGGCGCCGCAGTTCGTCGAAGAAGTTCAACAGAATGGTTGCGTGGACCGTATTCGGCTCGCTCCCGGATTCAGGGGGAGCGAGCACTACAAAGCGCCGGCCATCCGGTGTTATGTCCAGATTCCAAAGGGCGTTGTTATTTGGCCGGAAGAGCAGCGCTGGCGACCATTGCCTGGGTTTCTCCAGGATGAACGAGTCATGATTGGCCGTGTAGCGGACGACCATGATGCGATTGTCGGAATTCAGATAGAACAGTTCCCTGCGATTGCGCGACCAGACGGGGAACTTTGCCCCGCTTTCCGATTCCGACACCGACCACCGGCCTGCCGAAGACTCGGACGGAAACGGGCGCACCGTAATTTGGCCACCCTTTCCCCCGCCGTTGGTAGATACATATGCGATCCAGCGGCCGTCGGGTGAAAAGGCAGGGTCTACCTGGCTGAGGGATTCGCGCGCGAGCGGCTCCGGCTTCCCCGCTTTGGGATGGTCCGGATCGTTCAAATCCAGCGGCAGCGTCCAAATCTCAAACCCCTTATCCTTGCCAGTCCGCACAAAAGCGATGGTGCGTCCATCGGGGGAAATCGAAAACGTTTGAAGCGGAGTTCTCTCGCCGAACAACTTCTCAGGCTGGCTCGAACCATCGCCGCGGATCCACCAGATGCCGAATTCGCCGTTGCTCGCGGGAACATCCGAGCTGTAAACAATGTGCTGTCTGTCCGGCGTCCAGACCGGATGTCGGTTCAGAGCGGCATCGAAGGTCAACCTGGTTGCGGTGCCGCGTTGGAGGTCGTGAACGAAGAGGTCTCCTGCGACTGCCAGCGCCAACCGGTTGCCGTCCGGCGAAAGGCGAGGGGTCTCCGCCTGCCGCGATAGGTCGATGGAAGGGCTCACAACCCGCTGTGACTTTCCGGCGCTATCCAGCCAGGCAATTGGGGCGACTCTTGCCGACGCGCTCGTGTACAGCAGAATCCCGGTCCGGGAAAAAGAGACCGGGCTGGAATCGTCGATATCTTCAAGCAAGGGCGTCGGCGCGCCGTGTATCTCCAAACGCCCGAGATCGAACGGTACGCCGTAGAGCGTCCCCTGACGGATATATATTAGGTGGCCGCTTGGCAGGTAGCGCCCAAAATTACCGCGCCGAACCACCTTGACCCGTCCCGACTTAAGCGAAAGAACTTCGATGTTGGCGCTGTCGGAAGCGGCAGCGGAAGCTGCGACGAGGCCGGTGAACAAAACGTTCTCGCCGCCGGGCAGAACCTGCGGCCAACGCCAGGTCCGCTCGCCGTGCCGCTCCGGCTTACCGATGAGTTGCGGTTCACCCCCGACCGCAGGCACGCGGAACAGATGGAATCGATCCAAATTGGCAATGATCGCGCCGTCCTCTCCCCAGGAGGCGCCGCGCTCCAGGCCGGCATTATCGCACAACGAAACGACCTCGCCGCCTTGCAGGGGAGTCTTCTTCAACTTCTTGCCGGCGAAGAATCCGATCCACTGGCCATCCGGAGAAAAGAAAGGATCGACTGCTCCTTCGGTACCTGCAAGTATGGTGACTATGGACTGGTCGAGGCGGCGCATTGCCAGTTTCTCACCGCCATCCGCCGCCTTCGCGGCGAAAACGAAACGTGTTCCGTCAGGCGAGATCATTGGGTTAAAGAATGCCCGTCCCCGGATTGCTTCGGGTCCCAAGTCAACCCTGAAGCGCATCATTGGCCGATCCACCGCAGGTCGATCCACCGGCCGCGTGGCGCGCCATAGCAGCGCTCCGGAGATTGCCGCAGCTACCGACGCAAGACCTGCGATCGTCCACGGAAGCCCGGTCGAAAGCTTCGGTTTTAGGCCGCGGGTTGCCCCACGCGCGCGAGGTGGTTGGGCATCCGCCCAACGCTCCGGCCGTTCGCCGAATGCTTGCGGCATCTCTCGGGTTGGTTCGAGCGGGTGGCCGTTGTGAGGAACGGCGTCGACTGGCGCGATGAACCGATAGCCGCGCTTCGGTAACGTTTCGATGAAGCGGGGGCTTTCCGCCGAGTCACCCAAGGCGTCGCGGAGGTGATTGACCGTTTTGTTCAGGCCGCGATCGAAATCGACAAACGTGTCGCCCGCCCAGAGCTGTTTTTTAAGTTCATCCCGCGATACTACTTCGCCTGGGTGCGCCAGCAGAAGCAGGAGGATTTGGAAAGGCTGGTCCCGGAGTTTGATCCTCACACCCTGCTTGCGCAATTCGCCCGTGTGGAGGTCGACTTCGAATACACCAAAATGGATCGGGCGGCCATTTTCCAACATACTCACGCCTCGTAGATCGAGTATACATCGCGTTTCACATGTCTCGATAAAGCTCTGTCTTCCGGGGAGTTAGGCGGGAATGTCATGGGAACATAAAATTCACAACCCCTGGATTGACTTTCCTCGGCTACCAATGCCAATCTGGCTCAAAGCAAGAACGACAAGGAGGGACTGGCAATGCAAGATCCACAAGAGAAAAGCACGAGACGAACCGCCTCGATTGCCTTTTTTGGCCGGAGGCGCTGCGATCGCAAAATGGAAATCCCAGCTTAGATTCCCCCGGCAGGGATACATGCGAGTGAGTACGCGTACGATCACATTTGCGGCGATGGTGCTTATCACGGCGAGCAGCACCATAGCAGGCACGATCACAATCAACGACCTGACCGACACAGTCACCATCACCGACGGTACTGGCGGCCGTCTCAACTTGTCCAACGGCTGCACCGCGGAGATGTGCTCCTTCAGTATCACGGGGCTCGCAGGTACCGCCAGTGTTTCACCTGACATTGGGGAAGTGACGATGCAAGAAAGCCCGACCGATGCAAGCAGCCCTTTTTCCGACTTTCTCGCTCTCTCGAATACGACCACCACCACTAGCTCCTGGCAGTTCGCCTCCAACACAGAGGGCGTGACGCTCACACCGCCAGGCATTGGTCCCTTCAGAGCCCTGCCTGAATTCGGAACACCGCAACTGGGGGTAACCATCACCTATTTGAGCGCGTCCGGCGGTCCCTTGGGTACCGACACCATTTTCCTTCAGTCGGACCCCGGAGAGGTGCCCGAGCCTACCTCCTGGATTATGGGCCTCGCCGGACTCGGATTTATGGTTTCACGGCTCTTCGTCGGCGCTTTTCTGGCGTCTGATCGCCAGCCGCTTCCATCAGCCGGCTTGCCGCAGCGGTTTAAAGCAAGGACGACAAGGAGGGACTGGGAAATGCAAGATCTACAAAAGAAAATCACGAGACGAACCGCCTCGTTTGCAGCGGCGGTCCTTTTAGCGGGAGCCGCCACGGGCAACTTCTGCTACGCGGACATGTTGAGCACCACCGCCGCGGTGAGGCCGAATAATTCGCTGCTTGTAGATGTTCAAGTGACGACCGGCGCCAGCGTGGCGCACGTTTTGATCACCTACCAGACCACGGGAGTCGATCCGCTGGTTTCCCGCTTCACCCAAGTCTTCGCCACCGGCTCGACCCCGATCACCATCGGAAGGTTGAGGGCCAACCGGACATACTCATACACCGTGGAGGGTTTCGACCGCGACGGCGCCCCGGTGGGCAATGCGAGCGGGAGCTTCACGACCGGCCCGCTGCCGCCGCCCCTATTGACGAACACTTACACGCTTACAGGGCGTACGACGGCGCCGCTCGTCATTGTGCAGGACAATCAGGCGGGCTTCCGGGGCTGGGTGGGCTTAGACCTCCACTCCTCCGATGCGCCACAGATCGTCTGGTACGACAGCAACGATCCGAGCAACGCGTCCGGCGTACTGCAAGTCGACGCCGTGGGATCGATCATTCGCGAGCGGAACGGGAATATGCTCTTTGGGGATGCAGGAACGGGTGGTCCCACGGCCTTGGACGCTTTCTATCGCTCGATAGCGCCCGACGGGACCGTTCTTGCCGAGAGCCTGCCCGATTGCGGCGTGGCGCGGCCGCAGGCGTTGCCGGCGCCTGCGGGCTGGATCTGGGGCCAGGGAAACGACTGGCACGAACAGCTCGTTCCCGGCGCCGACGGCGTCCGCGGCACGGTCCTCCACCTTGGCAAGATCTTCAAGGACTCGTTCTTCGACGCAGGTCAGGCTTCGCAGGGGAAGCGGTTGCAGGCGGGGAGCACCATTCGCCGCTGGAACCCCGCGGCGGGGACGGACGAGACCGTGTGGGACCCGTTCAACTTCCTCGATCCGTTGACCGAGAGGACGAATGCATCGAACTCCGATCCAGGAAACAGCTCCGATTTGGTCAGTGCGTTTCCTTGCGCGGGAGCCTCGCTTCAGAGCGAGGAGTGGATGCACGCGAACTCGCTCCAGGTCGCGCCGACGGGTGTGATCCTCATGTCGGTGAGGTACCTCGATACGGTGATCGCGATCTCGCCACAGTTGGACCGAATCGCGTGGCGAATCGGGCGTTTCAAGAGCGACTTTAGTTTCCCCAACCCAAGCGACAAGTTTTACCACGAGCATTACGTCCGCATGCTCGAGAACGGAAATCTCCTCCTCTTCGACAACGGAAACGGCCGTCCGGCGGCTGAAGGCGGGCTGTACACCCGCGCGCTGGAGCTCGCTCTGGACTGGCGCTCGATGACAGCCGCCAAGGTGTGGGAATATCGTCACCAGGTCGGCGCCGGCGGCGGAACTCCGGTCTACAAATACGCGGATAGAGTGGGCGCCGCCCAGCGCCTCGCGAATGGCAACACTATCGTCTGGTTCGGCGCCGACATCGATCCCACAACCCTCAAAGCGAAGAGCCCGCAGACATACACGCTCGTCGAAGCGGACGCCAGCCCAGAGGCCGGCGCCTTGGCGGTCTTGGACGTGCAGATTCCTCCGGGAACTGGCTTTCCCTATCGGGCGCTGCCGGTGGAAACGCTCTTCGGGGAAGTCCCGACCCATGGTGAGGAGCCATCCCTGACTGCATCGCCAAACCCCATACGTGTCATGGGCGCCGCGTATGGAATCACGACCATCAACTGGAATGCGCCAAACGTGTCCGGCGTCGAGATTCACGTTGGCAGCCCGAATGGCCCGCTTTTCGCGTCTGGAGGAATTCAAGGATCGGCGCAAACCGGCCTTTGGGTGCCTGACGGCATGACCTTCTATCTGCAGGATGTCACCAACGGAAAACCGCTAACCGCAAGCAATACGCTGGCCACGCTCATCGTTCATTTGCAGAGGGTTTAATATGTCGACAGCGGAGCGCAACATGGGCATTCCGCGGCTGCTGGTTACCCAATCCTTTTCCACTTTCCGGATGAGAGCTTCATCCGACGATTGAGCCACCTGAATTATGCGCCGGGCGACGGCTCGGCGCACCAGTAGCGTTGGGGACCGAGGCGGCAGGTCGTGGTTGAGTGGAGTGTGCGCCGTTAATTCGTGAAAGCCTCCTGTGGCGCGGTTCCCCGCGG
>JBPCKZ010000091.1:0-2726 GCA_051003795.1 Bryobacteraceae bacterium
GCCTTGGCCGTGCGCATCGCCCGCTGGGCCGGGAAGGACATCGGCGAGAAACAGCCATTGCTCGACGCGCGGCTTCCGGATGGCTCGCGCGTGTCCGCTTTCTGCCCGCCGGTTGCATCCGGGTGGGGCATAACGATCCGTAAGTTCGATCAGCGGCGGTTTACTTTCGCGGAACTCGTGAAGGCGGGCGCGCTGGACGCCGTATCGGGCGGCGTGCTACTGCAAGCCATGCACGACCGGCAAACCATTTTAATCAGCGGCGGTACGTCGACAGGCAAAACGACCATACTCAACGCGCTGGCCGGGCTGTTGCCGCCCGAGGACCGGATCGTCGTGATTGAGGACACCGCCGAGATCAGCATGGGGGCGGTGAATCTGGTGCAACTGGAAGCCCAGCCAGCGCCACGCGGCGGCGATGCGGTAACGATCCGCGACCTGGTGAAGCCATAGCCTTCGCCTTCGCCCCGATCGCATCATCCTGGGCGAAGTGCGCGGCGCCGAGGCGTGGGATCTCCTGCAGGTACTCAACACCGGGCACTCTGGCTCGCTATCCACGATTCACGCCAACTCGGGTGCCGGCGCTCTCTCACGCTTCGCTACGTGCGTGCTGATGGCAGGTATGGATCTCCCTTTCACGGCGATCAAATCGAATATCGCGGAAGCGGTGAATATCGTCGTCCAGCTCGAGCGGCGGGCGGGGAAGCGCTGCGTGGCCGAGATCCTGAGTCTCGACGGGTACAATCCGCAGGACGACTCCTACTGCACCAGGACGTTGTACCAGAGGGAAACATGATCTGGCACAACTCCCTCACGAAGTTGCGAGACGAGCTCGCTCAGGCGGAAGCCGAGATCCGGGCCGGGAAGGAACCACTCGAAGGCCTACTACTTTGGTATGCCGATTGGAGCCAGGAATTGAAACTCATGGAAAAGGAGAGAGCCATGCGCAGAGACGCTGCGGCGGAATACATCAAAACGACGTTTGAGCCATCGGACCGGCTTGCGGTCGTGCTTTTGAACCGAACCACTGGGGAGACGCGCCAGCGCATTGCGACGGCTGAAAAGATTGCCGAGCCGAATTATCAAGCCTTCCTGCGGGCAATGAACGCGGCGGGCACCGACATTCACATCTCGATGAATGCGCTCGCGCCCGGGGCGCGCGGAAGAACCAAAGACGACATCGCCGTCGTCCGGCATGTTTACCTCGACGTGGACAGAGGCGGGAAAGATGCCCTTGCCCGCATTTTGGGCGCGCTACCCCCGCCCAATCATGTACTCAACACCTCACCCGATAAATACCAGCTGGTCTGGCGCGTCCAGGACTTTAACAAACCGCAAGCCGAAGACCTCATGCGTGGAATGGCCGCGCAACACGGCGCGGATCCGGCGGCCACCGACTGTTCGCGCGTGCTCCGGCTGCCGGGGTTCCGCAATCACAAATATGAAAAGCCGCACTACGTGGGCCTGGAGAATCGCTCAGCGCCGATCTATCGTCCCGAACATTTTCCACCGGTGGAGCTGGTTCGGCCGCCGGCTTTCACACCGGCCACTCGAAAGTCCGGCACGTGCGAACTGGAGCACACGATCACACAATCACACCGGGATTGGAATTATGCGCTTCGCCATTTGGGGCGGCTGGGGGAATCGCCAGAGACTGTGCGCGCGGCGATCGAGCGGTTCCGTGCCGACAAACCGGATCCCGCGTACTACGCCAAGAAAACTGTGGACAAGGCCATGGATGCTGTTACTCGATGGCCCCACGGGCCCGAACGGTGAATCCTGCGTATGGAACACGACTTGTACTGTTCATACGATGATGAAGGCGGTCCCCAAAATCCCGCTCCGAAAAGTCTTAACCATTCGTTCTTCCTCCACATGCAGGACATTCGCTTATGTCTGCTTATCAGAATCCGGCTCCCGCCACGCTAGTTCACGCATAACCGGGATCTAACTAACTAAGTATTGAGAACGGGGATTTTCCGGGAGCGGATTGGAGCAGGGCAGGGAAGCGGCGGGAAATCGAAACGGGACAGCGCACTTTTGTGTCGATGCGGTGGCGCCGTCGCGGCGGTTGCGGGTCTGGGCGTGGATTGCTACGCCAAAGCCGGGGGTGCGATCGAGGAGTGAATTGGGATTTGAGCGGGAAATAATGGATGATAAGGATAGAGCCAGAAATGAGTTCGCAAGTTGTCACTCCGAATACGGAAGCAGCCATTCTCGCTCGGCTGATTCAAGCCAAAGATAGGATGAGCCGGGAGGTGGCAGAGTATTTGCTGTCGATCGACTTTGAATGCAAAGACCTCGAACGGATGAATCTCTTGGCGGAGCGCGCTCGCGAAGGGCTGATGACGGCCGAGGAAACGGTAGAACTCGACAGCTACCTGCATGTGGGAAGCCTTGTATCGATCATGCAGTCCAAGGCGCGACGTTTTCTGAAGTCTGAGGATCCAGCCTCGCGCCGTCAGTGAACCAAGCACAGGTTCATCAACTTTGGGAACGTGCTCGGAGTCGCTGCGAGTATTGCCGTATACCGCACCCGAATTATCGCCTGCCCTTTCAGGTAGATCACATCATCGCGCGGCAACACGGAGGGGCTACCACGATCGATAACCTCGGACTTGCCTGCCTGCATTGCAATCGGCACAAAGGACCAAACATTTCGGGTTGGGATGCCGATTCGGGTCAGGTAATCCGTTTGTTTAATCCTCGGACCGACCGTTGGGAAGTAC
>JBPCKZ010000092.1:0-13563 GCA_051003795.1 Bryobacteraceae bacterium
TGCGGCGGGATTCCAGTGATTCGAGTGAACGCTCCATAAGACCTCCAATCTGAATGATCTACAACATTCAGATTATAAGCCAAAAAAAGGGGCGGTAACTTCCGCCTACAAATTTGACGCACACCCAACTGAAACGAACTGAAACGATCCGGTTGAGCGCGCGATCCGAGCATAGCCATAATAGAGCGGTTGAGTCTCTCGATTCGAACCGTATCGATCGCATGCCTACTCGCCGCCGCGGCGATCGTCTCGCTAGTGGCTCAACTCGTGGCGCAACAGGGAATGGGTGGAGGCTCCAAGGCGGCTCCGCGCGGGCCGGCGAAAGCGCGAACCGGCTTGCCCAACCCGAAAATCGATTTTCGCGACATCGCGGCGGCGGCTGGACTTGCCGCGCCCAACGTATACGGCGGCGTGGCGGCCAAGAAATACATCCTCGAGATGACCGGAAATGGCGCCGCTATTTTCGATTTCGATAACGACGGGAAACCGGACATTTTTTTGGTCAACGGCACGCGGCTGTCCGGCCAAACAATTACCAGCCGGCTTTATCGCAACGAAGGCGGCGGAAAGTTCCGCGACGTTACCGAAGGCTCGGGCCTGACCCAGACTGGATGGGGCCAGGGAGTCTGCGCCGGCGATTTCGACAACGACGGACTTACCGATCTGTTCGTCACGTACTTTGGCCACAATATTCTTTATCGCAATCTCGGCGGCGGCCGTTTCGAGGATGTCACCGAAAAAATGGGCCTGCCCGCAATCGGGCAGCGCTGGGGCACGGGCTGCGCATTTCTCGATTACGATCGCGACGGCTACCTCGATGTGTTTGTCGCCAACTACCTGGATTTCAGCTTGGAGAAAGCGGCACTCCCCGGGGCGAATCCGTTCTGCACGTGGAAAGGACTGCGCGTTTTCTGCGGTCCTCGCGGATATCCCGGCGGCCACAACCTTCTCTATCGCAATGAGCGCGGCCAAAAGTTTACGGATGTGACAAACAAAGCGGGCGCCGCCTTTTCCGACCTGCACTACAGCCTGGGAGTGGTCTCTTCCGATTTCGACGATGACGGATGGCCCGATATCTACGTGGCCTGCGATTCCAGCCCCAGCCTTCTATACCGGAACAATCGCAACGGCACGTTTTCGGATGTCGCCATCGAGCGCGGCGCTGCCTACGGGCCGGATGGCCAGGAGCAGGGCAGCATGGGCGTGGCCGCGGGCGATTACGACAACGACGGCCGGATCGATATTGTAAAAACGAACTTCATCGATGAAACTCCCACGCTTTATCGCAACGAAGGGAACGCTTACTTCGACGATCGGACTTACCCGGGCGGCCTCGGCGTCCGCACCCGGTTAGTGGGCTGGGGAGTCAACTTCATCGATATCGATCAAGACGGCTGGAAGGACATTGTCATGGCCAACGGCCACATATATCCCGAACTTGCCGGAGCGGCTGGACTTGGAGAGGAGTTCCGCCAGCCCAAGAGCCTCTACTGGAATTTGCAAAATGGCGCCTTCCGTGAAATCGCGAGAGAGAGCGGCGCCGCGTTGTCCGTTCCCGCGGTATCGCGCGGGTTGGCGTCCGGGGATTTGGATCGCGATGGCGCGCCGGAGATCCTCATCGTCAATATGAACGAGGCGCCGTCGTTGTTGAAAAATTTCGGTCCGAAGGGCAATGCGATTCTGATCGAGGCCGTCGGAACGAAGTCCAACCGCAGTGCGATCGGCGCGCGGGTTACGGTGACGGCGGGGAAACTGCGCCAGGTGGACGAAGTACGCAGCGGGGGCAGCTACGCGTCGCAGAGCGACTTCCGCCTTCATTTCGGACTAGGCGCCGCAAGCATGGTCGACCATATAGAGATCCGATGGCCGAACGGATCGATAGAAAAGCTTGGCAGCGTATCCGCGAACCGGTGTATCCGGGTTGTCGAGGGGCAAGGAATTGTGAAGACGACCGCTTTCCAGTAGCCGATAGCTCAAAAACTCAGCGTTCCGCCACGGTGTAATCCAGCCGCGGAGCCCGCGCCCGATGCAATTCTTCGGCGCTGCGCTGCGCGTTTAACAACGTGTGATGCAGTTCGCGTTCCCGCGCGGCGCCCGCCCGATCCCTTTTCCGGTTGTAGCATTCGGCCAAGGCATAATGCGCGGGAGCGAAATCGGGGTTCAACTGAATGGTTTTCTTGAGCGCCGCTTCCGCCTCTTCCCACTTGTCCCGCGCCTTCAGCAGCTTGTGCAATTCGAACCAGGCGGGCCAGAAGTCAGGGGCCGCCCGCGCTGCCCGGCGCAATAGCCCTTCAGCTTGTTCCGGGACGGCCAAGGCCAGTAGAAAAGGACCTATCGGACTGGCGGGATGTCGCTCGGAAAAACTGCGCAGCTTCGCAACGACTTCCGGCAGCCGCTGCCCGGCATCCGGCAGAAGCGCTTCGAGCGAAGCATAAGCGCTCTCCGAGTCGGGAACGGCGTCGATCAATTTCAAAAATGCTTCCAGCGCCTCGCGGTTTTTTCCCTGGGCGTAATCGGCCAGCCCCAATAGCCGCAGTACTTCCGGGTTCCCGGGGAAGCTCCGCAGTGCATGCCGTAGGATGGTTTCAGCCGGTTCCGGCGTTTCGTGATCCAGAAGCAGTTGGGCCAGATCGATGTAATAAGCGGGACGCGCAGGGTCGCGGTGGATGGCCTCCTGAAATTCTTTCGCGGCGCTAGGGGCATCGCCGCGAGCCGAGGCCGCTTTGGCAAGCGAGTCGTGGAGAAGCCCGAGCGCGGCCTGAATTAAGGGCCGATTCGGATCGAGATTCGCGGCCAATTCCAGGTGCGCGCTGGAATCCTCGAGCTTGCCCTGTTTCAGAAGCACGAGTCCGAGGCGGTATGCGGGATCGGGGTCCCGCGGATTGCTATTTTCCACATCCGCCAGCATCGCGGCCGCCGCGTCCAGCTTGCCGGCGGCCACCAGCGCCATTGCCTTTTCCACGCTGGGCTGCTCGCCATTGGCGGCTGCTTGAGCCAGCCATAGGAACAGAATGAGCGTTCCCGCATTCGCCATGTTAGACTGGCCGCGGAGATTTGCGCTTATGCTCGTGAATCGTAGACAACTCATGATGGCTTCCGGAGCCGCGCTCGCGATGCGGCCGGGATCGGCTCAATCGCAAGGGACCGCCGCGCAGGACCTACCAGACAGGATACTGCTCAAAGACTACCGCCCCCGGTCGATCTACAAGATTCCCGTGACGGAGGTCAAAAAAGCTAAATTTCCAATCGTCGATGTGCACTGCCATGGAGCGCGCGGCACGGAGCAGCTTGACGAGATGGTCGGGACGATGGACGCGGTGGGAGTTGAAAAGACGGTAATCTTCACGGGCGCCGCGACGGGAGAAAAATTCGCCGAAGCGCGGCGGCGTTATTCCAAATATCCGAGCCGCTTCGATTTGTGGTGCGGTTTCGACATGACGGGCGGCGAAACGCCGGGATTTGGGCCGGCCGCCGTTAAGGCGCTCGAAGAGTGCCATCGCTTAGGCGCTCTCGGCGTAGGCGAGATCAGCGATAAAGGCAAGGGCATCGGCGTACGAGTCGGCACGGGCCTCGGGCTCTTTCCAGGCTCATCCAACCGTCCGCTTCCACAAAGCCCGGCCGCGGGTCCACACCCGGACGATTCACGAATGGATACTCTCTTCGATAAATGCGCCAAGCTGGGCCTACCGGTCAACATCCACATGTCGGACCCAATCTGGGCTTACGAACCGATGGATAAGACCAATGACGGGCTGATGAACGCGTTTACCTGGAGATTGGACGACAAGCCGGGACTCATGGGGCACGACGGGCTGATCGAGAGTTTGGAGGCCGCGGTGCAGAAGCATCCCAAGACCATCTTCATTGCGTGCCATCTCGCCAATCTGGATTACGACCTCACGCGGCTCGGCCGGATGTTCGATCGCAACCCCAATTTATACGCCGATATCGCGGCCCGGTTCGCGGAAACCGCTCCGATTCCGAAATTTGCGGCGCAATTTTTCGAAAGATACTCGAGCCGCATTCTCTACGGAACGGACATGGCCTACAATCGGCGAATGTTCGGCGCGACGTTCCGCATCCTGGAGACAAACGATGAGCACTTTTATGAGAACGATCTGAACTTCAACTTCAACTACCATTGGGCGCTCAACGGTTTCGGTCTGCCGGACCCTGTTCTGAGAAAGCTGTATGGCGGAAATGCCAAGGATGTTTTTCAGCAGGCGCGAAATAATGCGGGTTAGCTTTTTGCCGCTGGCGTCGATTGCGTTTGCCTCCGCTCTCGCGGGCAAGCAAGCGTTGATCGTGATTTCGGTGGACGGCCTCGACAACCGTTATCTACAGAATGCCGACCGCATGGGCCTCCAGATTCCGAATCTCCGCCGCATGATGCGCGAGGGCGAATTTTCGAAGGGAGTGATCGGCGTGGTTCCCACGATTACCTGGCCCTCGCACACGACCCTGATCACCGGCGTGGACCCGGTGGCCCACGGCATTCTCGGGAACCAGAAGCCGAAGTCCGAGGGAGGCGATTACTATTGGAGCGCGTCTTCGATTCGCACGCCGACTCTGCTGCAAGCCGCGCACGATGCCGGACGCGCCATCGCGACCATTACTTGGCCGGTAACGGTGGATGCGCCCGTGGACTGGAACCTTCCCGAATATTTTCACCGGCGGCGTGGCGGGTCGATGGATCTGCAATCCATCGCGAGCAAGTCGAAGCCGGCCGATCTAGTCCGGAAAATTTCGGCGGTGTACCCATCATTCGGGCAGGAATGGATGGACGACAGGACACGGACTCTGGCAACGATTTACCTGCTGAGGAACGAGCATCCGGATCTGACGCTGGTTCATTTCGTGGATCTCGATTCCGAAGAGCACGACAATGCGCCGTTTTCGCCCGAGGCGAACGCGGTTCTCGAACGCACCGACGAGCTAATTGGGAAGATTCAAGCGGCAATGCCCGCCGGGTCGGCGATGGCGGTGGTTTCCGATCATGGCTTCGAGCGAGTCAACACGATGGTGAACCTGAAAGCGCTTGCGGCGAAACAGGGCGTGGCCGGCGTGGCGCTCTTCGGGGGCATCGCGATCGCGCGGGATGAGGCCGCGGGCGAGTTCCTGCGGAAGTTGTCGAAAGATCCGCAATACGGTGTCGCCCGCGAGATATCGAGAGACGAATTGGCGCGATTCCCTTCGACGCTGCCTTCAAACGCGGCGGCGGTGTTCGAGGCGGCGGACGGGTTCATGTTCCGGGACACGCCGAACGGGGAGATCTTCAGTAAGCCGCGGGAGATCGGCAATCACGGGCACTGGCCGATGCGCTACCGCGCGGTTTACATTTTGTGGGGGCCGGGCATTCCGCATGAGGTGCTGCCTGAATTTTCCATGAAGGAGATCGCCGGAAGACTGGCGAAAGCGCTCGGCGTACGATTCGTGGCCGCAACGCCGGCCGGGAGCGGCAACCGCTGAATCGGTTATCGCAAGGCGGAGGCGTACATCGTGGACATGGCTTGGTGAAACGAATCGAGACAAGCCTTTTTCATGTACAGCATGTGTCCCGCGTCGCAATAGTAGATGCCCACGTGGCCGCGAAGCGTGGGATCGAGCTCCAGGTGATTGACCGTGTACTCGGCCGCGAAGAACGGCGTCGCCAAGTCGTAATATCCCGCGCCGACCAGCACGTGCATGGCGGGATTTTCCGTGAGCGCCCGCCGCATGGGTTCGGCGACATTCAAATATTGATTCTGGAACTGCGAATAATTCCACGGGCGCACTTTGGAAGTCAGAATTTCGTACGGCAAGTCGGTCGCGAACTTCAATTCTTCACGGACGTAGGCGTTGAACGTAGCCGTGTAGACGCCCTGAACCGCCGCATAGCTGGGATCGTATTCGGCCCTTTCGCCCGCCGCGTCCAAATCGATGCCTTTCAGCCGGCTGTCGTAGCGTCCGATGGTCCGGTTCTGGTCGCGCAGCAGCTCCTTCGAAAAGCGGCTCATCGAGACGCGCAAATTGGATTCCTCGATGAAGCGCTGGGAGAGGCCGGTCAGCCGCGCCAGCCGCGCCGCGATATCCGAGCGTTCCTGGGGCGCGATTCCGGCGCCTTTCATCAACGCGAGCGCGTATTCGTTCCCCGCGAAGCGCCGCGATTCGTCGATCGCCGTTTGCAGGCCGCCCGAAAGGTCCGCGGGCAGCTTCTTGTGATACCAGGCCGCGGCCGTATAGGTGGGCAGGAAAACGATGTAAGGCAGATCGTTGCCCGGGGTGAAGTTCACGGTTTGGAAATTCAGCACCGACGAGAGAAGCGTAATTCCGTTCAAGTAAATGCCCCGCTCCAGCAGCACTTGCGACATTCCGGCGGCGCGCGTGGTGCCGTAGCTCTCGCCGGCGAGAAACTTCGGCGAGGTCCATCGCTCGAAACGCGTGGTGTAGAGGCGAATAAAATCGGCCACCGAATCGAGGTCGCCTTGCACGCCGTGGAATTGCGCCGGATTTTCGCCGGGAGCGTGGCGGCTGAAACCCGTTGTCACCGGGTCGATGAAGACCAGATCGGTGAACGACAGCGCCGTGTCGTCGTTGTCCGCCAGGCGGTAGGGAGGCGCGGGCTGTTCGCCCTCGGGATTGGCCATGACCACGCGTTTCGGCCCCAAAGCGCCCATGTGCAGCCACACCGAGGAAGATCCGGGACCGCCGTTGAACGTGAATGTAACGGGCCATTTCGATTTATCCGCGATATCGTTTCGCGTGTAGGCGACGAAAAAGATGCTGGCGAGCGGCTTCTCGTCTTCCCGCTTAAGAACCAGCGTTCCGGCCGTGGCGGTGTAGCGAATGGTTTGGCCGGCGGCCACGATGGCGTGCTCGGTTTTCGAGATACGCTCGACCGCCGGAGGCGCGGGAAATTGCTGGGCCGCGGCGGCGGCAACGGCGGCTGAAGGCGCGGGCGAAGTCGTCAGGGATGCGGGGCCGGCCGCCGGCTCGCTCGTGGCGGGCGGCGGAGTAGGAACAGGCGCCAGCGGAATCGCCGGCCGCGGTTGCGGTGTCTGCGCTTCGGCGACGGCGAGCGCGATATTCAGGATTGCGAGAGGCAAAATTGCTGAAACGGCTAGGCGGCGCAATAACACTCCCGGAGTTCGAATTGCGATTATACAACTGCCATTTTGAATCGCGCGGTCGTATTATGGTGACACCGCTGAAACGAATGCGCCAAACGCGCCACTCCACCAGAGGAACAACGATGAATCGATTCCTACTCTGCATTCTCACTCTTTCGGGTATTTCCGCCATGGCCCAAGCCCCGGCGGCCAAGAAGCGCATAGCGGTGCTCAATTTCGATTACGCCACGGTCCAGAGCGATGTCTCGGCGATTTTCGGCGTCCGTCAGGATGTCGGGAAAGGCATTGCGGACCTGCTGGTGGACAAACTGGTTACCGGCGGCCAATATTCCATCATTGAGCGCAAAGCGATCGACAAGATCGTGGCGGAGCAGAATTTTTCGAATAGCGATCGCGCCGATCCGAACTCGGCCGCCAAGTTGGGCCGCGTCCTCGGCGTGGATGCCATCGTGATCGGCAGCATCACGCAGTTCGGGCGGGACGACCGCAGCACTACCGTTGGCGGCACGGCGCTGGGCGGCCTCGCGGGCCGGTACGGTTTGGGCGGGGTTGGTCAACGCAAGGCGAAAGCGGTAGTGGGCATCAGCGCCCGGCTGATCAGTACGGATACGGCCGAGATTCTGGCCGTGGCGTCGGGCAAAGGCGAATCGGACCGCTCGGGGGCGATGTTGGCCGGCGCGGGCGGCAGCTACGGCGGGGGCGGCGGCGGGGCGTTCGATATGTCGAGCAAAAACTTCGGCGACACCATTCTGGGAGAGGCGGTGAACAAGGCGGTGGGCGACGTGGCCACGCGCCTGGAACGGGAATCGGGCCGCTTGCCCGCCCACGTGCTCACCCTATCGGGTTTGGTCGCCGATGTTTCCGGCAATGGTCCGGATGTCACTCTGGTGCTGAACATCGGGTCGCGCGCGGGCGTCAAAATTGGCGACCGCCTTGCCGTCAAACGCTCCACGCGCACGATTACCGATCCAGCGACGGGAAAAGCGATCCGCCACGTGGAGGATCAGGTTGGCTACGTGACCATCACCGATGTCGACGAAGCTTCGTCCGGTGGCAAATTTTCCGGCTCCGTGCCGGCGAAAGTCGGGGACGAGGTGAAGAGCCAGTAGGCAGCGGCGGAGACGAAATCGATGGACTTTGAACCAGGCCAAACTTTCGGCGACTACACAATTCTCCGCGTTTTGGGCGCGGGGGGCATGGGTAAGGTGTACCAAGTCCGCAACAATATTTCGAACCGCGTGGAAGCCTTGAAAGTGCTGCTTCCAGACCTCGGCGGCGAACCGGAGCTGGTCGATCGGTTTCTTCGCGAGATTCGGATTTCAGCCAGCCTGGATCACCCCAACATCGCCGCGCTGCGCACCGCGCAACGCATCGGCAATCAACTCGCCATGGTGATGGAGTATGTGGAGGGAGCGGCCTTCAATTCGCTCATACAAGCGGGGCCAATTCCCGTTGGCAAAGCGGCCGGTTACACCGCGCAGGCGCTCTCGGCATTGTCGTATGCGCACTCGAAAGGCGTTACCCATCGCGACATCAAGCCGGGCAATATCATGTTGACGCCGTCGGGCACCGTAAAATTGATGGATTTCGGAATCGCGAAACTCGCTACCGACGTGAAACTCACGAAAACCGGCATGATGGTGGGCTCGGTCTATTACATGCCGCCCGAACAAATTGAAGGCCGCGATCCGGATGCGCGCTCGGATATTTATTCGTTGGGCGTCACGCTTTATGAAATGGTTACCGGAAGGCGGCCCTTTAACGGCGACAGCGAATACCAGATCATGGCGGCGCACCTGAAAGCAATGCCGCAGCCGCCGCGCGAGATCGATCAATCGCTGCCGGAGGAGTTGAACGACATCATTCTGATGGCTCTGGCGAAAGATCCGGCGCGGCGATTCCAATCGGCGGATGCGTTTCGCGCGGCGCTCTCGCGCCTGGAGCCGGCTGCCGCGGCGACTGCGCCGAACACCGCCGCCGCGCCGCCGAAACGCGACCGCCGCTTGATGTACATGGCGGCCGGTTCGGTTGCCACCATCGCGGTAATCGCGGCAGGGGTCGTGGAGCTTCCCAAGTACTGGCATGCCGGCGCGGGCACCCGGCCATTGTCGTCGAGTCCGTCCGCGACGCCCGATCCCGCGCCGGTTCGGGCCGCGGCGCAAGAACCCGTGGCGTCCAAACCGGCGCCCGGCGAGCGCATCCAGAAGAGCGTTCCCGTTGCCGCCCGGTTGCCGCCACCCTCGCCCGCGCAATCTCCTCCCGTTCAGGCCACCGTCCAAGCGCCGGTCGCGATGCCCGCGCCGGTTCCCGCGCCGGTGCCCGCGCCGGTTCAATCGCCGGTCGCGCCGGCGGCGGATGCGGCGGAACTCTCCGCCGCGCGCGAGCGCATGATGCTGATGGCGGCGCGCATCGAGGCGGCCGCAACCTCGATACAAGCTCTGCGGAGCGCGCAAGCGCAACAGGGAATAGGCCTGCGATCCGACATTGTGGCTGCCCAGCAACGCGTGAATTACCAGATGGGCGAGGCCGAATCGAACCTCAATCAAAACAATGCCCCGGGCGCCGGGAAAAGGCTCGACGCGGCGGAACGCGATTTGGAGAAACTGGAAAGTTTTTTAGGTAAGTAAAGGGAGACACCCAACAATATGACCGCTCAAAAGTCCGCATTGACCTTAGTTCTGATCTGCGCCGCCACGCCGTTCTTATACGCCGATTTCACTTACGATTCGACCAGCAGGATCACCGGCGGCGCACTCGTGGGAATGATGAAATTCGCCGGCGCTTTCTCGAAAGACGCTCGCAAAGTCATGGATCCGATTTCGTCCACCACCTCCATCAAGGGCAATCGCATGGTGACGAAAACAGCCGATTCCTCAACTATCGTCGACATCGATAAAGAAACGATCACCCACGTGGATTTCGCGCGGAAAGCGTATTCCGTGGTGACCTTCGCGCAGATGAAGCAAGCGATGGAGGACATGGCGCAGAAGATGCAGCAACAGAAGGGCGGAGGGGGGCAGCCGCCGCCGGACATGCAGTTCGATATCAAGATGAACGACACGGGCCAGACCAAAACAATCAATGGAAACAATGCTCACGAGGTCGTCATGACCATGACGATGCAGGGAGCGGACGCCAAGTCGGGGGCGAAAGGCGGGATGGACGTGACCACCGACATGTGGATCGCCCCGAAGGTCTCGGGCTATCAAGAAGTGCGCGACTTTTCCCGCCGCATGAGCCAGAAGATCGCGTGGACGCCGATGGCCAACCCGCTGATCAACCGACCCGATATGCAGCGCGCCATGGCGGAGCTCGCGAAAGAGGGATCGAAGATGGACGGGCTGCCGGTTCTCGAGACCATCAAGATGGGCGGGCGATTGGAAGGGACGCCGGACGCCTCTTCTTCGCAGACGCAATCGTCGCGGAATTCCAGTCCGCCACCCGCGTCGGTAAGCGACGCGCTGGGAGCCGCGCTCGGCGGAAAGATCGGCCTTGGAGGGTTTGGGCGGCGCAAGAAAGAAGCCCCGCCGGCGGATTCAGGCGATGGCGGCCCAACTTCCGTTTCCGGGTCGCTGATGGAAATGACGAGGGAAGTAACCAACTTCTCTTCGGCCCCCGCCGACCCGTCGCTGTTCGAAGTTCCCGCCGGATTCAGCCAGGTGCAGGAAGATCCGATGCATCCGGCCAGCCGGGGCCGCAAGTAGCCATGCCGGCCGACAACGGCGTGAAACTGCGCAGCCAGGAATGGTGGGGACAGCCGAACTACGAAAGCTTCGTGCGGCGCGCGTGGCTCCGGTCCGAGGGCTTCGCGAAAGATGCATTCCAAAATAAGCCGGTAATCGGGATCTGCAATTCATGGAGCGAGCTCAACAATTGCAACGCGCATTTACGCATCGTGGCCGAGGCCGTTAAGCGCGGCGTCTGGGCCGCGGGCGGCTTCCCGCTGGAGTTTCCCACCATCTCGCTGGGCGAAGTGTTCATGCGGCCGACCACCATGCTCTATCGCAACCTGATGGCGATGGACGTGGAGGAATCGATTCGCGCGAATCCCATCGACGGCGTCGTGCTGCTATGCGGTTGCGATAAAACCACGCCGGCGCAATTGATGGGCTGCGCGAGCGCGGATATTCCGGCGATAGTCGTTCCCGGCGGCCCCATGTTAAGCGGGCAATGGAAGGATCGCAAACTTGGCTCGGGCACCGACGGGCGCAAACTGTTCGACCTGTTCCGCACCGGCGACATCACCGAGGAAGATTGGAGCGAGATCGAAGGCGGCATTTCGCGCAGCGCCGGCCACTGCACCGTAATGGGAACGGCTTCGACCATGACGAGCCTGGCCGAAGCTCTCGGCATGACCCTAACCGGCTGCGCCAACATCCCGGCGGTCGATTCGCGCCGGCTTACCATGGCCGAACTCAGCGGCCGCCGCATCGTCGATATCGTGCGCGAAGACCTGAAGCCCTCGAAGATCATGACCCGGCAGGCGATCGAGAATGCGATTACGGTGGATATGGCGATCGGCGGCTCGACCAACGCGGTGGTGCATCTGCTCGCCATTGCGGGGCGGCTCGGAATCGATCTGAAGCTCGAGGAATTCGATGCGATTTCCCGGCGCACGCCTTACATCGTGAACGTCAAGCCTTCGGGTGAGTTCCTGATGGAGGAATTTTTCTACGCCGGCGGCCTTCCCGCCGCGATGAAGGAAATTTTGCACCTGCTGCATGGCGACGCGATCACCGTTACCGGAAAGACCATTCGCGAAAACGTGGAAGGCGCGGAATGCCATCGCCGCGAAGTGATTCGCACCGCCGCCGAACCGCTGAATCCGCAAGGCGGGACCGTGATCCTGCGCGGCAATCTGGCGCCCGATGGCGCCGTGATCAAGCAGACCGCCGCTTCTCCCCATTTATTGCAGCACCGCGGCAGGGCTTACGTATTCGAGACTTACGACCGGATGCGGGCCGAGATCGATAGCGACGATTTACCGGTCGATAAAGACACCGTGCTAGTGATGAAGGGCTGCGGACCGAAAGGCGCGCCGGGATTTCCCGAGTGGGGACATATCCCGATGCCGCGCGTGCTGCTGAAACAAGGCGTTTCGGATATGGTGCGCATGAGCGACGCGCGCATGAGCGGGACCAGTTTCGGCACCGTGATTTTGCACGTGGCCCCTGAATCGGCGATTGGCGGCCCGCTCGGAGTGGTGCGTACGGGCGATGAAGTGGAGTTGGACGTGGAAGGGCGGGGAATTAACGTCTGCATCCCGCAAGAAGAAATCGACCGGCGGCGCGCCGCCTTTCGGCCGCCGCCGCCGAAGTACGATCGCGGCTATGGCCGCATGTTCCTGGAGCATGTGACGCAAGCGAACCTGGGCTGCGATTTCGATTTTTTGGCGGCAAAGCGCCGATTGCAAGAAATTGATAGCATGGCCTAGAGGCAATGGTGGCGACACAACCGAATAGCTTTCTCACGCCGGAACAGTATCTCGAAATCGAGCGAAAGGCCGACTTCAAGAGCGAGTACTACGACGGCAAGATGTTTGCGATGGCGGGAGCGAACTTCCGCCATAACGTCCTGGTTGCCAACCTAATTGGGGAACTGCGACAGGCGCTCCGGCCTCGCGGCTGCCGAATTCTCCCAAGCGACATGCGGGTGCGCGTAAGCGTCACGGGGCTGTATACCTACCCGGATGTGATTGCCGTTTGCGGCGAACCCGAGCTAGGCGGCGATGAATTTGACGTTTTGTTGAACCCGGGGTTGATAGTTGAGGTGCTTTCGCCTTCGACCGAGGCATATGATCGCGGGCGCAAGTTCGAGCAATATCGCGCGCTCGAATCGCTTCGTGCCTACCTGATGGTATCCGCCGACCGCGTTCACGTGGAATTGTACACGCGTCGGCCCGATCGAGAGTGGAAGTTGAGCGAGGCAAGCGATCTTTCTGAAACCATCGATATTTGCACGCTTGAATGCAAGGTTCCCCTCTCCGGCATATACGAGGGCATTGAAATATCCAAACCCGATCTACGCTGACGCGCGCTGCGCGTTTTCCCGAAACCACATTTCCAACACCAGCAAGGACCAGAGCCACGTGCGATTGTCCCTGCGCCCGCTTTGATGCTTTTCGAGCATGTGCTTGACGAACGCCGGGGACACGATACCGCGATCGAAGAACGTCCGGCTGTTCAGGTGATCCCACAGCATCTCTTTCAACGGCCCGCGCAGCCAGGGGCTCAACGGGACCGCGAACCCCATTTTGGGGCGATTCAAAAGCTCCGGCGGAAGCCGGCCGCCCAACGCGCGGATCAGAATATGCTTGCCTTGCCCATTGCGGATCTTCCATTCGTGCGGAATCGTCGCCGCCATTTCCGCCAACTCATGATCGAGCATGGGAGAGCGCACTTCGAGCGAATTCGCCATCGACATGCGATCCACTTTCACCAGCATGTCGCCCGAG
>JBPCKZ010000093.1:0-5935 GCA_051003795.1 Bryobacteraceae bacterium
GATTCCCACAAATTGTCCAGCAGCTTTTTCTCGCGCAGGGTATCCATCGGCTGCCAAAAGCCCTCGTGGCGATACACCATCAGTTCGCCGTCGCGAGCCAGCGTTTCGAGCGGCTCACGCTCCCAGACCATATCGTCGCCGCCAACGTAATCGAGCGCGCCCGGTTCGAGCACGAAGAACCCGCCGTTGATCCAACCTTCACCGGTTTGCGATTTCTCGGCGAACTCGACGACTGAATCTCCCTCGCAGCGAATCCCGCCGAAACGCGATGGAGGCCGGACGGCGGAGACGGTCGCTAGTTTTCCGTGCGCCCGGTGGAAGGCGGCGAGCTTTCGGATATCGATATCGGCCACGCCGTCTCCATAGGTCAGCATGAACGGCTCGTCTTTCAACCGCTTCCGAAGGCGCGAGAGCCGGCCGCCGGTTTCCGTGTGGACGCCCGTATCGATCAGGTGCACGCGCCAATCCGGCTGGCGGCCATCGTGAACCGTGACGGCGCCCGTTTTCAGGTCGACCGTAAAGTCGTTGTTGGTAGCGCGGAAGTTGAGGAAATAGTCCTTGATCGCGTCGCTTTTGTATCCGAGCGCCACGATAAATTCGCAAAAGCCGCTAGCCGCGTACATGTTCATGATGTGCCACAAAATCGGCTTGCCTCCTATTTCCACCATGGGCTTGGGTCGGAGCGACGTCTCTTCGGAAAGCCGGGTGCCGAGACCCCCGGCAAGAATGACGGTCTTCATCGAGAGTAAGAAGGGATGTGTCTGAACCGGGTTTTGGGTCTCAGGTATTATTGCGGGTAAACTATCGACATATGAGCACAGGACGAACGCAGGTTCAGGAACTCAACGCCGGAGTCAACCCCGGGATCATCTTCGAGAGCATCAATGCCTATCAACGCTCCGCCGCCTTGAAAGCGGCGATCGAGCTGAATGTGTTCTCGGAGATCGCTCGCGGGAGCCGCGGCGCCGACGCCATAGCCAAGGCGCTCGGCGCATCGCCCCGCGGCATCCGCATTCTTTGCGATTACCTGGCCATCGCCGGTTTTCTTTCGAAGGACGGCGAACAGTACTCCTTGAGTCCCGAGTCGGCCATGTTCCTGGATCGGAACTCCCGGGCATATTTCGGCGGAACGGTACATTTTCTCCTCGATCCACGCCTGATCGCTCCGTTTCTCGATTTGACGCAAATTGTCCGCACCGGCAAGACGACCCTGCCCGATCAGGGAACGGTCAGTCGCGATAATCCAATCTGGATCGATTTCGCCAGGCAGATGGCGCCGATGATGCATCCCGCGGCGGCAGAGATTGCCGAACTGGTCGCTGGAGACGGCGACATCGGGGTATTGGACATAGCGGCCGGGCATGGGCTGTTTGGGATCAACATCGCTCGGCGGAATCCAAAAGCGCGGATTACGGCTCTAGACTGGCCAAACGTGCTTGCCGTGGCCGCTGAAAACGCCAAAAAGTTCGGCGTCGCCGACCGGTTCTCGACGCTTCCGGGCGATGCCTTCGAGGTTCCGTTCGGCGGGCCTTACAATTTGGTTCTGGTGACGAATTTCTTCCACCATTACGATCCTCCGACATGCGGGAAGCTGATGCGCAAAATCCAGGCGGCACTCGCTCCCGGCGGCCGCTGTGTCACGCTCGATTTCGTGCCGAACGACGACCGCGTCTCGCCCACGATTGCGGCGGGATTCGCCATGACGATGCTCGGTACCACCGTCGCCGGCGATGTGTACACGTTCGCGCAATACGACACGATGTTCCGCAGCGCGGGATTTGCGTCGTCCGAGCTTCACTTACTCGCCAAAGCGCCTCAGTCCGTGATTCTGAGCGGGAAGGCTTAGGACTCCACCGCATAAGATCAGGGTACCGGCAGATAAAGGTATTTTTGGAATCCAGCGAAGAGATAGCCAATCTCTTCGGGCCGGCCTAGGTCGGCGATGGCATCGGCTATGGCGTCGCGGTATTTGAGCTTCAGCAAGGGCGTTAACTTTTCCCGATCGAGTTCCTGCACCCCTTCACTCACGTAATGCGAGAGCACAAACGCCAGGAAAGCCTGCTGCTTACTATTGAACCGGGTGTCCATCGCCACTCTGGCACGGTTTGCGCGTTCCTCGCGCGTGAGCGGCGGTAGGGCATAGGCGACGCGCGCCAGCACATCGAACAGATCGCTCTTTTCGGCGTTGACGATCTTCTGGATCTCGGCCATCTGGTCTCTACCAAACCCTTTCTCCGCCAGCCCGTGCAAAAGCTTGGCGCGCGTGTCTGGAGCGCTCCAGAGAAGGCGCAGTTCGGCCTCGTCTTTGAAAAACTCCGGCAGTTTGCCGAACAACATCTCCATGAACTGCCGCGCGGACATCGGCGTTCCGTCCGGATGCCAAAAACTCGTCATCGTCATGTGTTCGATGGTGCGAGCCTTGCCGTCGGCCAGCGTCACCTTGATCTTCTGACGGCGCGAGCCCGGCTCCGGCGCGGGTTCGCGTGGTTCCCGCGGCGGAATCGGCCTGGTTTCCGGCTTCGGTTCCGGCTCGATCGGCTCGCCATCCCACTCCGGATCGGCGAAGTGGTGATGCGCCTTCACGAAGTCGTAAATCGTGAAGTAATCCTTGCCATCGTGCAGCCGCGTGCCACGCCCGACGATCTGCTTGAATTCGATCATGGAATTGACCGGCCGCATCAGCACGATGTTGCGGATATTCCGCGCATCCACGCCGGTCGAGAGCTTTTGCGAAGTGGTGAGGACCGTGGGGATGCTCTTCTCGTTGTCCTGAAAATCGCGTAGGTATTGCTCGCCGAGCGCGCCGTCATCCGCCGTAACGCGCTGACAATAGTTCGGGTCCTTGCCGGTTTTGATCTGGTTGACGAGATCGCGCACCGCCAAGGCGTGGTCCTGGGTTGCGCAGAAGACCAATGTCTTCTCGTTCTGGTTCATCTGCTCCATGAAGATTTCGACGCGCTTTCTTTCGCGCTGCCGAATCTCGATGACCTTGTTGAAATCGATCTCCGTGTAGCGCTTCCCGGTCTCTATCTCGCCTTCGATCAGCGTATCGTCGGGCGTATACACGTAGTCGTCTAGCGTGGTGGAAATTTGTCTTACCCGAAACGGCGTAAGGAAGCCGTCGTTGATGCCCTCTTTCAGCGAGTAGATGTACACCGGGTCGCCGAAGTACGCGTAGGTGTCCACGTTGTCCTTGCGCTTCGGCGTGGCGGTGAGACCGAGTTGCACGGCAGGCGCGAAGTAATCGAGGATGCCGCGCCAGTTGCCCTCGTCGTTGGCCCCGCCGCGATGGCATTCGTCGATGACGATGAAGTCGAAGAAGTCGGGCGGATACTCGCCGAAATAGGGCGACGGCATGCCATCCTTCGATGCCCCGCTCATGAAGGTTTGGAAGATGGTGAAGAACACGCTGCCGTTCTTCGGCACTCTGCCCTTCTTGCGGATGTCCTCCGGCTCGATCCGCAGCCGGGCATCCTCGCCGAAGGCGGAGAAGTCGTTGGAAGCCTGGTCCGCGAGAATGTTGCGGTCGGCGAGGAACAGGATGCGCGGACGGCGGGACGGTTCGCGGCCCGCTTTCCAGTCGGAAAGGTTCCAGCGGCTGTGAAACAGCTTCCACGCAATCTGAAAGGCGATGAATGTCTTGCCCGTGCCGGTGGCGAGCGTAAGCAGGATGCGGTCTCTCCCCGCGGCGATGGCCTCCAGCGCCCGCTCGATGGCGATGTCCTGGTAATAGCGAGGCTGGAAATAGCCGCCCTTGTCCTCGAACGGGACGGCGGCGAAGCGGTCGCGCCAGGCGTTCGCTTCGGCGAAGGTGAGGTTCCAGAGTTCTTCCGGAGTGGGATAGAGAAGCACTTCGCTTTCCGCGCCCTCCGTCATGTCGATCGAATAGATGCCCTGGCCGTTGGTGGAATAGGTGTAGCGGACGGCGAGCTTCCCGGCGTAATTCTTCGCTTGCGCGACGCCTGCGGTCAGCGCTTCATCCCACGGCTTGGCCTCGACGACGGCTAGCTTGGTGTTGCGATAGACCAGCACGTAATCGGCGGTCAGCGCCTTGCCGCGCCGCCCGTGGCCTTCGATTCGGCCCAGGTGATGGGATACTCGCGCAGGATGCGGCTGCCCTCGATTACGCCCCAGCCTGCGGTTTTAAGCACGGGATCGATATATTCAGCCCTGGTTTCGGCTTCGTTCATGGGGTCAGGATTCCGTCACGCGTAGCCAAGCACCGCTAACCTTCCCGGGAACGCTTTCGATCGCGGGACATTCGGACCAATCGGCCGCCGTGACAACCTCTTGCCTATCGTAGCTTGTCCAATCTGCGGGCGGTGCCTGGAGGTTCGTGGCATTGGTGTCCAGCGAGGGACCACGGTTTATACTTGATCTTAGAAATTCCAATGACCGTCGATGAAAGGCTCGAAAAACTCACGGAACGCCACGAGGCGTTGACGCAAAGCGTCGAGCTGCTGGCGCATGAAGTAAGCACACTCGCGCGCGAAATGGACTCGCTGCGCGTCTCTTCCTTACACCTCGTGGCGACTGCGCGAGAGGACGGACAAAGCATTCGCGCTCTCGCGCGGATCGCCGAGATTCACGAGAGGCGGATTACGGACATGGAGGGTGGGCCGGCGCAGTGAACGAGAAACGGGTGGATGGCGTACACAATTAGTTCATTGACCGAGTGAATCTGCCCGCTTCTGTTCCCGCACTAGTCGTTCAGTTTCAGGTTTGAGTTCCACTACCGGCGGTGGCGGGTGATCAACGCGCTTTTCTTATTGAAGGTTTTCTGAACGGCGGGCGGCGCTGCAATTGTCTCGGGCTTTTTTAGCTTTACCGTGAAGAAACGTCAGCATCTGCTCGTGCGTTTCAAACGGGCCGTGCGTCCGCCCTGCCCTCACTTCGTCCATAGCCTTGTCGAGCCGGGCGTCCATCCTCCGGCGCTGCTGAGCGGAGTACTCGCCATCGGCATCGGGAGGGGGCGACCGTCCCCTTTGGCGTGAGGACGATTTTCCCGCGCCGGAAGGAGAGTTCCACCAAGTCGCCTTTAGACAGGCCCGCTTGTTCGCGCAAACGGGTCGGGATGGTTACCCGGCCTCTGGGTTGAATTCTTGCTATAGCGATCATGAAGGACGACCTATCCAATTCGAAGGCATTCAAACGCCGGGCCCCGGACCGGTTCAAGTGCGATGCGGCCTCTTGTTTATCCTAGCGTGTTCGATTCGCTCGCGGCCACGACGCTAAAGCTGGCCGGTGAAGGCTTGGTGAAGCAGCGACTTCTTCAAGGCATCGAGCGCGGCGAGCTCTTGCTGGTAGATGGAGGCGAGGCGCTGCGTTTCTTCGCGGAGAGCGGCAAGCTTCGAAACGATGGTGCGTTGCTTCGCGATCGATTCTGGGAATGATACGACCACGTCCCCAATCTTTGTTGGCGACGTGTGGCGCACTTTCACGCCCGAGGCGCTATCGTGAATTTCTTTACGTACGCGCTTCGTGTTGAACACATGGAAGAAAAACTTGTTGGTCCACGGAACTCCCGGTTTTTGCGTCACTAGCCCAAGTCGTTGGTTGTGCAGGAACCTGTCTGACTCGGGAATTAGGATTGGGCTCCCAAGAAGCCCCGCGGCCTGCTCCGTCATCGCGATAAGCATGTCGCCTTTCTTTAAGATGTAACCGTTCGGAATTTCACCACAGTAATACTTCTGCTTTTCACGTCGGTCGCGATAGCCGCCTGATTCACAGAAGTTGCCCGGCGTTAGCATGACATAATCGCCGTTCTCTGTGAAGAACTCACTCTTGAAGGCGAAGCCATGCTTAATATCGTGTCCTTTCGGCAAGGCTGCGTACGAGCGGGTTAGGAGCTTGAAAGAGTTGTTATTTCGTTCTGACCGCCAGGATGCGGCGGACTGAGGTGCGGCCGATGTTCAGCTTACGGGCAATCGCGGCC
>JBPCKZ010000094.1:0-6817 GCA_051003795.1 Bryobacteraceae bacterium
TCGGCTATCCGCTCGCGCCACTGATCGGCCTTCGTCGGCACCCTCTCCTCAATGATCGTTTCAGTCATGAGACCACTATGCAGCCCGATCAGCCCTTTGGGAAGAGGGGTTCATCGGACGCTTACGACTTTGCAAACAAGAATGCAGTTGCGATTTTTCTACGGATATCCGGCGTGCTGTCCAGCGTCCTGGCGACAGTGTCGGTTCAATGAGGCTCAAGTCGCGTATTTCTCGAGGCCGCTCGGATCCAGATCGATCCCGAGACCCGGCTCGGACGGGATTTCGAGATATCCATCCACGGCGCGCAATTTCTGGCGAGTTATGGATTCCCGCAAATTCGTTTCCTCCTCGGCAACGAATTCGCATATGAGGGCATTGGGAATCGAGTTCAACCAGTGCAGCGCGGCAGTAACATTTACGTACGTCGTGAAGCCGTGATTCGCAACGGGCAAGCCCCTGTCCCACGCGAGCGCCGCGATTTTCATGGCCTCGGTAAATCCGCCGCATCGCGTCAAATCCACTTGCACCACGTCGATCTTGCCCCGATCCATCAACTCGATAAACGATTGCCGTCCGCTCTCTTCTTCACCGGCGGCAATCCGGACCTCGGTTCCTTCGGCTAGCTTGCGGTACCCGTCGTAATCGTCGGGCCGCAACGGCTCTTCGAACCAGTAAATCTTGTAATCGGAAAAGGCGCGGACGCGCTGCAACGCCGTTTTCGAATCGTAGACCAATCCGGCGTCGATCAGCAGATCGGCGTCGTCGCCCAAGCCCTTGCGGCCTTCACGCACCAGAGCGATATCGGTCTTCTCGTCTTGACCCATCGGGTCCCAGCCGAACTTCACGGCCGTGAAGCCCTGGTCTCGATAGCGGCGCGCGAGGTCGCCCGTTTTCTCCGGGGTCGCCCCGAATAGCGAGCTCGCATAGCAGCGCATTTTCTGGTGGAAACCGCCGCCCAGCAGCTTCCAGATCGGGAGGCCCAATGCTTTTCCCTTGATATCCCAGAGCGCGATGTCGATGCCGCTGATGGCGTGAAAACCCGCGCCGCGGCGCCCGCCATAAATGTTTGCGCGGTACATCTTGTGCCAGAGCTTCTCGGTCTCAAAAGGATCTTCGCCGATTAAAACTTGGGCCAAACCGGTGGCCGTCGTGTGAGAAAACGGGCCTTCGATAGCGCCTTTCACGGCCATCGGATTCGAATCGACTTCACCGATCCCGGTGATGCCCGCATCGGTTTCCACCCGCACGATCAACGCGTCCTGTCCGCTGTCGCACTGATATTTGACTTCCGGCTGCCGGAGGTAAATCGCTTCCACCTTCGTAATTTTCATCGAGATCGTTTTCGAAAAGCGTTCAGTCCTTGTCGGCTACCGTCTGATTGATCGATCGTTTTTCGTTGTTGCCGATCACCTGGACCACGAGCTGCCGCTTGTCTTTGGCGGCCGTGATCATGTCCATTGCGGGTGTAGACATGTTGGCTTCGATTTTCCAACCATTGGCTCCGAGTTCCCGCTTGTAATAATCGACGATCTTCGCCGCGGGATCGGAGGTTTCGAGCATGACGTGCCGGCCGTGCTTCTCGCTCATGGATTGCGCCATCACGACTCTTGCGTCTTTATAGACGGGCACGTCCCTGGGGTAATCGGACGGCATGGAACCGGTGTTCATTTCGATCGAGACCTGCTTGCCATCGCGGCCGGTGAACGTCATCGAGCTGGCGTCCTTGCCTTTTTGGTCGATGGCGACGCTGCCGCCGGCGCTCGTGTAAGTGTGCCGGGTACAAGCCGCGATACCCAAAATCAGAAAAGACAGCGCGGATTTTCGCATTTGCATCATTAGATCATTTCGGCAGCGTGAAAGTGAACAGCGCCGAATCGGTGGAGACGGCGATGTACTGCCGTCCATCGACGCTATAGGAAATGGGCGAACTCCTGATTTCCGCTCCCGTCTGGTAATGCCATAGCTCTTTTCCCGTGAGCGCGTCGAGCGCGATCAGGTTGCCGTCTTTCGAGGATGCGAAGACCACGCCGCCTCCGGTGGCGAGCACGCCCGCCGACCAGGATCCTTGTTGCAAATCGAAATTCCAACGGACGTCGCCGGTTTGGGGATCGATCGCGCGGATGGCGCCGGGAAACTGGCCCGCATCCTCTTTCTGGCCCGAACCGACATACGGATCGCCGGGCTTGGGGTCTTTGGTGGTGCTGGTGTAGACGGCGCAGGATTCCCGCGCGGCGATATAGAAAAGCTTGGTTGCGGGAGACCAGGAGGGCGATGCCCAATTGGTCGCGCCCGAAGCGTCGGGACAGATATACACGCCCGCGGGAGTCGGGTCGGTACCGGGAATCACGATGGGCCGCCCGCGCTTATCGAGTCCCTTGGCCCAGGTCTGTTTCGCAAACGCTTTGCCCAGGAGAAACTCGCCGGTTTCGCGGTCGAGCACATAGAAGAACGCGTTGCGATCCGCGTGGATCATGAGCCGCCGCATGCGTCCGCCAAAGACGGCATCGATGAGGACCGGCGTTTCGGTGGCGTCCCAATCGTGCGTGTCGTGCGGAGTGAATTGAAAGTGCCACTTGATCCTGCCGGTGTTGGGATCGAGCGCCAGAACGCTGCAGGTGTAGAGATTGTCGCCCGCGCGTACCGAACCGTCGTAATCGGGCGAAGGGTTGCCGGTGGGCCAGAAGAGCGTATCGGTTTCGGGATCGTAGGTGCCGGTCATCCATGTCGGGCCGCCGCCGGTTTCAGCGGATTTGCCGGCCCAGGTCGCGCGGGCCGGATCGCCCGGCTGCGCGATGGTGTGGACGCGCCAAAGCTTCTCGCCGGTTGCGGCGTCGTACGCATCGAGAAATCCAGTGAGCGCGCATTCGCCCGCCGTAATTCCAACGACGATCTTGCCGTCGATGGCGAGCGGCGCGTGGGTGATCGACGTGCCGGACTTGTAATTATCGACGGCGATGTCCCAGATCAAGTTGCCCGTTTTCGCGTCGAGCGCGACCAGGTGCGAATCGAGCGTCGCCATGTAGAGACGGTCGCCCAGGATCGCGAGGCCGCGGTTGGTCATCACGGTGCAATGCGAATGGACATCCGGCGGAAGACGCCGCGAGTAGCTCCAGATGGTGCGGCCGGTGCGGGCGTCGAGCGCCGCGGCGTTGTTGCGCGGGCCCGTGACGAACATAATGCCATCGACCACTAGCGGCGTGGTCTCCACTCCGGTCCCGCCGAATTGGTGCGTCCACGATCCCGTAAGCGACGAAGCGTTCGCCGTGTTAATTGACGCCAGCTTGCTGTAGTGCGTGCCGCGAAGATCGCCCCAGTAGCTCAACCAGTTCCGGGGTTCGCCATCCGACTCGCGCAGGCGGTGAAACGAGACGTTCAGGTCGGCGCTGGGCTCCCACTTGCCTAATGTAAGCGGCGTGGCGGGGCCGCGCTTCAAGAACGCGATTACATCGGCGGAATCTGCGCCCGAAACCGCCGCGACGGGCATCAGCGATTTTTGGGTGAGCTTCACTTCGGTCAGATCTTTTTTGAGGAACGAGTGCAGTTTCTCTTGCTCATCCATCATTTGAAGCGAAAACGTGTCCTCGTTTTTGCGGACGCCCCGCAGCTTGCGCCCATCGCGGAGTTGCACTTCCACGGTTTCAAACGCCTGAGCCATTTCCGCGTGGGGCTGGGCCAGGGAGAGTTGCAGCGCGCGAACTGTTTTCGCCTCGCCCGCCGAGCTGAGATCGGGACCCAGCCTTCCGCCGATGCCTTTGTACATGTGGCAGCGGCTGCAGCCCGCGCCGCCGAAAAACAGTTGCTGGCCTTTGGCGGCGTTGCCCGTCACCGGCAGGTCCGGTCCCGACGCGTCCAGCGATTTGAGATAAACGACGACGGAACGCGCCTCCTCGTCGCGCATGGGAAAGGCCGGCATCTCCGTCCCCGCAATGCCGCCGACGATGTTTTGCATGATCTCCGATTCGAGCGCGCCGCGATGCAATTTGCCGGTGAGATCCGGGCCGCGGCCCCCTTTGGCGTTCTGGCCATGGCAGGCGGTGCAGGACTTTTCGTATAGGCGGCGTCCCTCGGCGATGCGGTCAAGGTCCGAATGCTGCGCCAATGCGGCGGAAACGGCGCAGATCGGAAGGAAGGGCAAAAAGAATTTAGCGGACATGAACAGATGCCATGATACAGAATAAATGACGATACAGAATAAATGACGACCAACCATGTCCGGCCGCGATGAACAGGCACCATCTCCGCCTATCTTGCACGTCAGCACGGGCGCTTCCCCTTCGGATCGGCGCGAGTACGCCTTCACCAAGCCATTCCGCATTGGACGCGTCGAGGAATGCGAGGTCTGGATCCAAGACGAGCACGTCAGCCGCGCTCACGCGGAAGTGTTGTTTGAAGACGGCCAATGGCGCGTTCGGGATTTGAATAGCAGCAACGGCATCTTCGTCGGAGGCAGCCGCGTGGAAGTCGCTTCGGTGGGCGAAGCGACGACGATCCGGCTGGGAATTCTGGGCCCGAGCGTGTCGTTCAAAGTGGAAATACCCGCGCCGGTAGCCGGTGCCGGGGCCAACGATGTCGAGCGTTACTTCCGGAAACCGGCGAGCGGCGAAACTGTCGGCGATCACACCAGGATGGTCCGGCAAGCCTTCGAGCAAGTTCAAAAGAAACAGAAACGCAAATACGGCGGAGTGATGGCGGTTCTGATTCTGGCGATCGTGGCGGCGGGCGGTTATGCGTTTTATCTGAACCGGCAGGCCCGGCGGCAAAAACTGATCGCGCAAGATCTCTTCTATTCCATGAAATCCCTGGATCTTGATATCGCCAATGTAGAAAGATTGGTTTTGGATTCCAACAACCGGCAGGGCGGCGAGGAAATCCGGAAATATCAGGAACGCCGCAAGCAACTCGAGAAGAATTACGACCGGTTCCTGGCCACGCTACGCGTCTACAACTCCAAAATGACGGAACAACAGCGGCTCATTTTGCGCGTTGCCCGCATTTTCGGAGAATGCGAATTGGACATGCCTCCCGAGTTCGTCACGGAAATCGATACTTACATCAAGAAGTGGCAATCGTCCGGCAGACTGGCGAGAGCGGTCCGGAAAGCCAAGGAGAACGGGTACACGAAGGCCATCGCGGACGATCTGCTGGCGCAAGATCTTCCTCCGCAATTTTTCTATCTCGCGCTTCAGGAGAGCGACTTCGATCCCTATAACAGCGGACCGATGACGCGGATGGGAATCGCCAAAGGGATGTGGCAGTTCATACCTCAAACGGCGGTCAAGTACGGGCTGCATGTCGGGCCGCTGGTGGATTTCAGGCGGCCCGATCCGGGCGACGACCGTCATCACTGGGACCGCTTGACGAAAGCGGCCGCGAGATACCTCAAAGACCTGTACAGCACGGACGCGCAAGCATCCGGCCTGCTGGTGATGGCTTGTTACAACTGGGGAGAGGACCGCGTGCTACCGATGGTGCGAAGCATGCCCGCAAATCCCAAGGAACGAAATTTCTGGAAGCTGCTTTCCGGCCATTACGGCAAGATTCCACCGGAAACTTACGATTATGTTTTCTATATTGCCTCCGCCGCCGTGATTGGAGAGAACCCGCGGCTGTTCGGATTCGATTTCGACGATCCTTTGGCCGGGCTGGAAAGCAGATAAATGCTTGGATCCCGCGCGGCCGTCGTTCGGGCCATCGCATGGGCGATGCCGTGCAGCGGCATCGTCCTGCTGTGGCAATCGGCCACGGTGCATTTTAATTTCGGCGGCAACTGGACGGCGCTGTACTGCACTGGAGATCGAACCGTCGTCCCTCCGGCGTTATCGGCCGAACGCATCTATCGATTCGCGAATTCACCCGGATACGACGGCCAGTTTTATCATTTCATCGCTCACGATCCCGCGTTTTCCAGGGGATTTTCGCTATCGGTGGACGACCCGAGGATGCGCTGGCGAAGGATATTAATTCCGGGGCTGGCGTTTATCGCGGCCGCCGGCAGAACGAGCTTCATCGACAAGTCTTATCTTTTCGTTGAACTGGCCTGGATTTTCGCCGGCGCGTATTGGGCTAGCCGTTACTGCACTCTTCACGGAAGGAGCCCCGCTTGGGGCCTGTGTTTCGCCCTTGTACCGGCAACACTGGTTTCGATCGACAGGCTGACTATCGATACGGCGCTGGCGGCATTGACCGTGGGATACGCCTGGTATGCCGCGCGGAATTCGATGCACAAGCTGTACGCGATCCTTCTTCTCGCGCCTCTCGCTCGGGAAACGGGGCTCGCGCTGATCGCCGGGTATTTGCTCTACCTGGTGGACCGGCGAAACTGGCGAAGGGCGTGTTGGATGGCGACTTCCGCCATTCCGTTTGCGGCATGGGCGGCGTTTGTCCACGCGCACACCGCGCCGGACCCCACGGTTTTTGCTTCCGGTTACCCGCTTGGTGGAATCGTAGGTCAGACGATTCGGGGCACGCATATTCCCAGCGCCGGAATGGTCCCGATGGCAATCGCAATATTCGACGATCTGGTGGCGATCGGCATCTGGCTAGCCCTGGCATTTACCGTTCGCGCCGTTTTTCGCGGGACGTTTCGCGCCCTGGAAGCTGCCGCGGCGACATTTGCAATTCTGGCGATTTTTCTCTCTCAGCCAGGCGTGTGGGTGGATGGCTACGGTCTCGGCCGCGCCTTCTCGCCGTGGTTGCTGTTGCTGGCTTTGATCGGCATCGCGCGGGGATCGTGGTGGTACTTGCTGCCGCTCGGCATGGCGATTCCTCGCGTCGTTTTGCAACTGGCGCCGCAGGTGTCCCACGTCATTCGCGGGAT
>JBPCKZ010000095.1:0-28546 GCA_051003795.1 Bryobacteraceae bacterium
AAGCCGACATCGACGCCGAAGATTATCCCGAGCGCGATCCACAAAAGGGACAGTGAGGAATGGCGCCGAGCAGGTGGCGGGCGAGAATGACACGGAGAGTTGCGATCGAATGTGGATTATGCCGCTCGGGTCGGACGCGAGCCCCGCGTTCGTGCCGGTCATAACGCCGGCGCTGAGCTGAGACGCGGCAACTGCATGAAGAAACACACAATGGCGGCAGCGAACCTGAATTACAGCAAGACGGATTGCCGCGGGGAACCGCGCCACAGGAGGCTTTCACGAATTAACGGCGCACACTCCACTCAACCACGACCTGCGCCTCGGTCCCCAACGCAACCGGTGCGCCGAGCCGTCGCCCGGCGTATAATTCAGGTGTCACATTACCTCGCGTGGTGCACTTGTCGTTATCTTCCTTGCATCCGTAGTCGCTACCCGTCCGCCGTCCATCCAGGTGTGCCATACTGCATCCTTGGTCTAGCGTTGGTCACGAGGATATTTTCCAGTGAATTACACTCGCGTTGCATTTGCGTCTCTTGGAGCCTTCGTTGCATACATGGCCCTTGGCGGTCTCATTTTTGGGGCCATACCGTCCCTCAAAAGTGAGTTCGCCAAGTATCCTGCCGTTTACCGTTCTCAGCAGGGGCAGATGAGCCACATGCCGACAGGAATGGTAGCGATGCTCCTGTCCATGGTTGTGCTTGCCGTGTTGTACGCGAAGATCTACAAGGGTGGCTCGGGCGTCGCGGAGGGTGCAGTTTTCGGCGCACTGATCGGATTCTATGCGGTTGGCTCGTTTGTTTTGCATAACTATGTGAACCTGAACATCGGATTCAAGATCACCGTGGCATCCGCGATAGCCTACTTCGTCGAATGGACTGTGGTGGGTATTGTGATTGGCCTCATTTACAAGCCAACCCACTGACCGCCCGGACGGTCTTCAGGTTATAGCGCGGCAGGTCGCGGAGCCGGAAGCGCTGTTCAGCTCCGAGGTTTTCATCGCGTTTCAGCGGCAGCCGGCGCGATTTCTTCACCAAGGGCGCGCACCTTCGCCGGGACCCGGAACTTGTCACGTTGCCTCGCGTGGTACACTCATTGTTATCTTCCTTGTGTCCGTAGTCCCCACCCGTCCCGGAATACTCGAAAGGTCGATCGGAGGTCAAAATGGCTAATTACAATCAGGGTGCCCAAGTCGAGCACCAGAAATACGGTTTAGGAACGGTTATGTCGAGCAGCGACGAGCGCATCGTGATCAAATTCGACGACCACGGCGAAAAGAAGTTTGTCTCTTCGATGGTCATGCCGTCCTTGAAGAAGAGCGACCGGCAGCCTCCGGTCGAAAAGCGAGCGTCTCGCGCGCGTAAACCGAAAGCGGTTGCCGCGCCCGTGGCTGCCGAAGAATAGCACCCCACAAAGGAAACCACCTTTTGAACGCGCGACAGAAACGCTTATTCGAAGACGCTCAGAAAAAGAATCCGGACATGAAAATGCCGATCGAGGCGCAGAATTCGGCCGAACTCACCGCCGACGATCTCGCGCTGTTGAAACAGGGAGTCGGCGATAAGAGCGGACGCCCTGCCGGCGCGGGCGGCTCGGAAGGTTCGGACGGCGGCGGCGCGGAGGCGGGTTCCGAGCAGAACGGCTCGATCGTCACGTACTTCGAAGATAAAGGCTTTGGATTTCTGCGACCGGAAAGCGGCGGCCGCGATGTTTTCTTCCACATCTCGCGTCTGCAGGAAGGTCAAGCCACCGATCTGGTTCCCGGAGCCAAGGTAGTTTACGAATTGGGGATGGATCGTACCGGAAAGATGGCGGCAAGTAGCGTGCGCGTGAAACCGCCGGAGCCAAAAGCCTAAGAACGCTGGAAAGTATGGAGCGCGCCGCTCGGCCGCGACAACCCCCGTTTTGACCCTACTTTCGTAAGGGCGGGAATCCACCGAACGCCTTTAGGAATTTCCGCTGGCCAAAACCAACGAAGACTGCACACCAGCGCTGCTTGAGCGAACCCCCTAATTTTTGAGTGTTGGATCAAAAATTGAAGGCCGCCACCTGCTCCGCGGAACGCTCCCGAACTATCTTACCCTATTTGCGGCTTTGCGTACCAGCACAAATCATTTATACTCGACTCGATGACAACGCAAACCATGGTTCAGGTGATCTGCGGAATACTCGCGGTGGTGCTGCTCGCCGTCGCCCTGATGCGCCGCAAGAGTAAGAAAAAAGAGGAAGACGACTTTTAGTGCGAATGCCGGGGGACGGTTTTCCGCAAATCCCGGTAGCCGACGGCAAATTCCAGGCAGCCGCCCGTATCCAACTGTCCGACGTTGGCGCGGTAGATTTCCTGCCACGGCGAGTCGTTCTTTAGTTCGATGGGCTTGAATGCCTTCCAGCGCCGGGCGATCTCGTCGTCGCTCTCCAGCAGATTCACGCGGCGGTTATGGAAATCGACCTCCACCCGGTCCCCCGTTTCCAGAATCGCGAGATTCCCCCCAGCCGCCGATTCCGGAGAGGCGTTGAGAATCGACGGGCTGTCCGATGTCCCGCTCTGGCGCCCATCTCCCATGCAGGGCAACATGCGAAAACCGCGCTTGACCAGGTAATCGGGAGGCGTCATATTCACAACTTCGGCCGATCCGGGATACGCAATCGGCCCCGCCCCCCGCACCACTAACATGCACGTTTCATCGACATTGAGCGAGGGATCGTTAATGCGCCGCCGGTAGTCCTCGGGCCCGTCGAACACAATCGCGCGCGCAATGAAACGTTCTTCCGAGCCGGGCGTCGAGAGGAACCGCCGCCGGAAGTCTTCACTGATCACCGACGTCTTCACCAGCGCCGAAGTGAACAGGTTGCCGGAAACGACCATGAACCCCGCATCTTTCATGACCGGCTTGTCGTATGGCCGAATCACGTTCGGGTCGAGGACGCGCGCATTGCGATAATTTTCCTGAACGGTCTTGCCGGTAACGGTTAGCGCGTCCGCATGGATTTTTCCCGCCTTCAGGAGTTCGCTGAATATCGCTGGTATGCCGCCCCCGCGGTGGAATCCTTCGCCTAAAAATTCGCCCGCCGGTTGAATGTTGGCCAGCAGTGGGATGGCATGCCCCACGGTCTCCCAATCTCCAATCCCGAGCGGCACGCCGATGTGGCGCGCGATGGCGTTAATGTGCGGCGGACAGTTGGTGGAACCGCCAATTGCCGAATTGACTACAATCGCGTTTTCAAAGGCGTCGCGGGTGAGGATGCGCGAGGGGGTGAGGTCCTCATGCACCATTTCAACGATACGGCGGCCGGTGGCGTATGCCATCTTGCCGCGCTCCCCGTACGGCGCTGGAATGGCGGCGCAACCCGGCAGCGACATGCCCAGCGCTTCGGCCAGCGAATTCATGGATAACGCCGTGCCCATGGTGTTGCAATGCCCGGCGCTCGGCACCGATGAAGTCACGATATCGATCAGCTCGGCGTCGTCGATCTCGCCCGCCGCGAGCATCCGGCGCGCCTCCCAGAGCGCCATGCCGGAACCGGCGAGCTTGCCATTGAAATACGCGTCGATCATCGGACCGCCGGATAGAATAATCGCTGGAAGATTCACCGTCGCGGCCGCCATCAGGCACGCGGGCGTCGTCTTGTCGCACGCCGTCATCATGACAACCCCATCGAGGGGATATCCGCACAGGATTTCGACCAGCCCCAGATACGCAAGATTGCGGTCGAGCGCGGCTGTTGGGCGCCGGCAGCTTTCCTGGATCGGATGCATCGGGAACTCGAACGGCACCCCGCCCGAATCGCGAATGCCGTCCTTGACGCGATCGACCAGCGTCAGATGGATGCGATTGCAGGGCGTGAGATCGCTGCCCGATTGCGCGATGCCGATGATGGGCCGGCCGGATTGAAGCTCTCCGCGCGTGATGCCGTAATTGTTATAGCGCTCCAGATAGACGGCCGTTTCGCCCGGCTCCGACATGTCGTTGAACCAGATCTCGCTACGCAGGCGCTTACGCGTGTTTTCGCTCATGATTGGGAATTGAATACAAAGGATAAGTACCAATGTACTGCGCGAGCGCGATAGCTGACTAATTCTCGCGCGTGTCGAATCTGTAAAAACCCTGGTCGGATATTTCGCTTGAAAGGACTTCCTTGATTCTGGCCGCCAGATCCGCCGGAAGAAACGGCTTTTGAATGAAATGCCAACCGTAATTGAGGAGGAGGAGAGCCCCGTCCGGGTAACCTGAGATGAGCATCACTTTCATATTCGGACGAAGGATTTTCATCTTCGTGGCAACTTCCGGACCGGACATGTCGGTCATCATGACATCGGAGATCAGGAGTTGAATCGTTCCGCCGAAGCCGTCTTCAATGTTCAGCGCCTCCGCGGCGCTGCTTGCCGATAAAACATGGAAACCTTCATTTACGATGATCCGGCTGACGACTTCGCGGACGATCTTGTCGGCTTCGATGACGAGAATGCTGACGGGCTTCCCTTCGAGTAACGGAGTCAAAGAATTACACCTTCGGGGGGTAAATTCGTCGTAGTCTCGGACCGTGAAGGGGCTGCCCAGCGAATAGGAGGGCCGCGTTCGTAGCGATTACGAAGTTAAATATCCAACTCGACTGTAACAGAAAAACAAGGGTTATCGCTAGTCCACGCCGAAATCTATTTTTTTCGCGTGTCGAAGCTATAAAAGCCCTGATCCCGCGTTTTGCTTGCCAGAACGTCGTTGATTCTGTTCACTAGATCCGCTGGGAGAAACGGCTTTTGAATGAAATGCCAGCCGTGGTTGAGAACCAAGAGGGTGCCGCCCGGGTAACCTGACATGAGCATCACTTTAATATCCGGACGAAGGGTTGTAATCTTCTGGGCCACTTCGGGGCCGGACATGTCGGGCATCATGACATCGGAAATCAGGAGTTAGATCGTTCCCCTAAATTCCTTTTCAATGTTTAACGCCTCCGCCGCGCTACTTGCGGATAAAACACGGAAGCCTCCATTCACGATAATCCGGCCAACGACGTCGCGAACGCTCTCGTTGTCTTCAATAACGAGAATAGTGGGGTGATCGCCTTCGGGTATGGGATTCAGAATTACCCCTTGCAGGTAAATTCGTAGTCTCAGACGGTAAAGGGGCTGCCCAACCAAATTGGAAGGCTGCGTTCTCGGCGATTACGAAGTTTAAGTGTGAATCACACTATAGCAGACGAGCAAGGGTTTTCTCTAGGGGCGGAAGGCTATCGTAGTCCTGGCAGTTCACGTGTTGCGTCAATGCGCGAAAACAGTAGCGCGACAACTGCGCGGCCATGTTCATCGAGCCGGTAACCACGCCCGAATGCCGGCGGCCGATGTCGAGGCAAATGGCCCAGGCCACGGGCAACATCAGGTCCGCAACACCGAATCCCAAAGACGAGAGGACCACGATTGCGGTCTTATCCCGCGTCGACGACATGCCCGGCAACAACAGCGCGGATGCCGCCAGGCCAGCACACCCCACCATCCGGCGCCATCCGGCGCGCCTCCCAGAGCGCCATGCCGGAACCGGCGAGCTTGCCATTGAAATACGCGTCGATCATCGGGCCGCCGGCAGCTTTCCTGGATCGGATGCATCGGGACCTCGAACGGCACCCCGCCCGAATCGCGAATGTCGTCCTTGACGCGATCGACCAGCGTCAGATGGATGCGATTGCAGGGCGTGAGGTCGCTGCCCGATTGGGCAATGCCGATTATGGGCCGTCCGGATGGAAGCTCTCCGCGCGTGATGCCGTAATTGTTATAGCGCTCTCCAGATAGACGGCCATTTCGCCCGGCTCCCACATGTCGTTGAACCAGATCTCGCTGCGCAAGCGCTTACGTGTGTTTTTCGCTGCTGAGCGGATATCCCTGTTCTTTGATAAACTCGGACAAACTGCGCGCCCGTAGCTCAGTTGGATAGAGCGGCTGGCTTCGAACCAGTAGGCCGGGAGTTCGAGTCTCTCCGGGCGCACCACTTAACCTATTTAATTTCAGTTGATTCCGGTCGATCTGTCCGCGTGTAATAAATCCGCAGGTTCGGCGGTATGCCTAGAAGTATGCCCACCTGAAGCACTTCGCGCGCGTTCCATCGCTGCCGTGATCGTGTGGTGTTCCGGGTGAACGTAGCGCTTCGTGGTGCTCATGTCGCGATGGCCCGCCAAGTATGCCAAGGTCCACGGGTCCATGTGTGGTGCCCACCGTGTTAGGCACGTGTGGCGCAACGTGTAAAGCTCAAACGAAGGTACTCCGCTCTCGCGGAATGCCCTCATCTGCTGTTTTTTGACGCTCGATGGTTCGATGTGCCCGCTTTTCGTGAGTGCGGGAAAAACCCAATCGCAGCCGTTGCCGGTCGATAGTCGCATTTCGAGAATTGCCCGGACGCGTGGTGTCATGGGGATGCGCCGTCTTGCGTTGTCCGTTTTACCGTACTGGATTTCGATCACGCCATCCCGCACGCTTTCCCGGCGCAACCGAAAACACTCTTCCGGGCGTAACCCGCAATCGAGCAGAATGCCCGCCACGTCCCAAAGCAAGAGCGGATCGGTGTGGTTCTGCATCCCTTCAGATTTGGCAGCCGCGAAGTAGAGCGTTTCCTCTTCCGCCGTGAGCACCCGCTCTCTATGGCGTTCGCCGGGAATCATCTTCACTTTTGGGAGAGCCTTTTCCACCTTGCCCCACTCTTGAGCCAAATGGAACATGCGCCGGAGGGCTTGCAGTTCCCGGTTGATGCTGCTGATTTCCAAGCCGCATGCTTTGCGTTGCGCCACAAACGCTGAAATGGCATCAGTCGTGATGCTGTCGAGCGGGGCCGTCGCCAGTCTTTCGAAAGCAAGTAATCGTTTCACGCCATATTCGTAATAGCTGGCAGTCTTCGGTTTGGCTGAGAATGTCGAGCGGACAAACGGCAGAAATTCCCTTTCGGCAAATTCAGTGAGCGTGGCAACCGGCTTCTTATCCCGGATGCCCACTTCCCCTTTCGCCAGAGCCGTTTTGTGCGCGGCTTCCATCTGCTCGGCAACGCGCTTGTTCGTCTGCTTCGTGCTCTCGCGAATGGCTTCACCGTTAAAGGTGAACTTGTACCACCAGTTCTTGCTTTTCGGTTGCTTGTAAACGGCCATCACTCACCGCCTTTCGTGTCGAGGGTTTCGGCTTCCAGTTGCCCCAGGAACAGCGCCCGCCGGTCCACTGGAAGTGCGTTGACCGCTTCCCTGAATTCATCCATTCGTTCCCCGGAAATGGCGGCCTGAACATCGGTTTCCAGTTCCCGCCGCAACAGTTCGATTTCCTCGTGGGATGCGCCGGAACTCATAGCGATCTCGATCTCAGCCGCGCGCGGGCCAATGTCGTTGAGTGTGAGCGTTCGCATGATTCAGGCCGCCGTCTTGAGCATATCCGCTACGTACTGAAGCCGCCATGCCGTGCCGCGTCGCGTGGTGAAGCCAGCGGCGTTCAGAGCCTCGGCAATTCTTTTCAAGGTAAGCCCGGACGCCTTCATCGAGCGCGCGCGGCCTACGATAGCCTGTTCACTTGCGTCCTGTTCGAAATGCACCCCGTCCGCAGCTATCTGGAATCCGAACGGCACGGTTCCCACGCGCTCACCGCTTGCCCGCTTGTAGCGCATGGCGTCCCGCGTCCGCTCCCCGATGGCTTCCCGCTCCCACTGGGAGACGGAAACCATGATGTTGAGCGCACCAGACGGCCGGCGGCGGAACGAGTATCGAGCGAATCGGCCACGGATACCAGCGACACGCCGCGCTTCTCCAGTCTTTTCAGGAGTTCGGCAAGATCCGCAACCGAACGCGTCAGGCGGTCCAGTTTCGCGATGATGACGCAATCAACCGTCCCGGAATCTACTAATGAGAGCAGACGGGCCATTCCAGGCCGATTCAGGGTCTTAGCCGATTCCGCATCCACAATCACATCGCAGAGATCAGCGCTTTGCACAACCGCCATTGCCCGGATCTTCTCGGTTTGAGCTTCGAGCGAAACGCCGAATTCGGCCTGCTTGTCCGTGCTCACTCTGACGTAACCAATCGCTCTCATAATGAAATAATACACTTTGTTAGATAACAATGTCAAGCGAATTCATTATATAATTATCTTCTATGGGAATGAAAAACGCGCCAAGGATGGGCAGGCCGCCGGAAGGATCTGGAAAGAAGGGCGAACCGGCGCGAATCAGGGACTACCCGACGCTTCTGATTACCATGCGGCCCGCCGTCAAAGCCAGACTGAAAGCCATCGCCTCGGTTGAAGGCCGCCCAGCATGGCAGATCGTGGAACAGGCAATTTCGATGTACTCCGATCAGTTGTCGCCTGAGAACAGCCGCGCGGTCCAATCCGCGATTCGCCGTACCGCTGCCACGGTCTGAATTGCTCCGGTTGTTTCATGCAACGGAACGGTTACATGAATAGTTTTGGCAACTCCGCAAGAGCATACACACGATGCACGCCCAGTGCAATCTTTGGCCGGATCTCCCGGATGCCTTTCGCGACCTATTCGATGCGGTAGTCGATAGCGAAAAGCGGTAAGGTATGGCCCCCCTATCTAAATCTCTCGAGTTCCCTTCTCACCGGCACCCCTTCCGCTCCCAAGCGTCCTTGTTCTTCGCGGAAAGGCTCAATGCTTGACGATGTGATCCAGATACATCAAGTGCTTGCGGCGTCCAGGTGTCTGAATTTTGACGATGTGGAAAAACATATTCGCGTTCGATAGATCCACGAGCACGTCGGTGTTTTCCACCAGATCCAATTGCGGCCGCCCATCATCCCGCAGCACATACGTGTAGTCCGCGAACCGCACGGTGTAGAAGGTTTGGGGCTTTCCGGCCAGTTCGGATCTCACCGATTCCAGCACGCCTTGGGTAAGCTCTTTGGGCGCTTTCTTCGCCCACATCAAGCCCACGCACAGCAGCAATCCCGTTAGCAGTTTCATCTTTCCGCCCTCTTTTTCGTTCCCTGCTCCCCGTCCCCCGCCTTCCGTGTCCGCGCCATCCTGAGCTTGAATCGAACGTGAGCGGTCCCGGCTCGATCTGCGCTCCTTGCTTGTAGCCGCAATTCGATGCGATCCGCCACCTCCCGCTCGGTTTGCGCGAAGCCGAAAGGTGAAAATACCGCGACGGCCACAAAGAGAATGAGAAGGCGGCCCAGCATCACGCGCGAATCCCGTATCAACGAGGCGAACTTACGCCGCTCGGCTTTCGCTCCTGCCGTGTAACGCCCGTGTCGCGTAGACGCCCGCCGGATACGTTCCAAACCCTCCAGCGTCTTTGGCCCCGTACTGAGGCCGCCATGCATCCGGCAACGTCCGTTGGGCATCGCTGGCCCGCCGCAACGACTGCCGCGCCTAGTCCTTGCCCCGCATCTGGCGGCTTTGGAGAAATCGCCCGGCGGGTTACCGTTTCTCAGCATTCCGCGCCGCTTCGCATGGGGTTCTGTTTCAGTTGCCGCCACGATGCCCCTCCCCCGGTTCGTTGGGTGCATTAACCGTTCCGACGATTGCTTGGCCGCCCTCGTGGACATGGACGTGTTCAACAGTTACCCGCTGATGTCCCGCCTTGCCTTTCAGTTTAGCCATGGCGTCGAGTTGCTCATTGAACAGGCGCATCAGGCGAGTGGCTCGGAGTACGTTTGCGTCCGCGCCGTCGAAGGTTTGATCTTGAAGAGTAGCCCGCCTCAGGAAAAATATAGCAGCATTGTGAACCCCGATCATTTGCACAGCCAAAAACGCCTCAATCGCGTTCGCGGGATTGATCTCTCGAATCGCCGCAACGGATGTGGCCAAGCGCTCCGACTCGTTTTCAAATACATATCCGCCCTGCATCGCGTCGGCCTGACGGATTATCTGGAGAGCAACCTTGGCGTTCTTGAGGCCGGTGGCGCCGCAGAAAACCGCGTTGAGCTTTGCCGCGCGCTCGGCTTCATCGCTCTCAGCAGGACCCGTTACTGCGATCCGCTTTATCGATTTTGTGACGGCTTGGCTGCCGTTAGGCGTTGTTGCGTCCTTCGTTCTCCCGGCTCATAACACCTCCAGTTTCATGTAGAATGCGCCCGACATCGCATAGCGGCATCTCCCATTCATCCTGACACGCCTATCATCACGCGGCTGGTATAACCCTCCTCCGCGCGGATAACGCTCTGTTTTTCAGGGAAGCGCCTCCGCTTGCCGGATCGTCTCGGCAGTGATGCGGGATTTCGTTCGGCCCGGCCCTGATATCCCCTGCTCATCGAAAAGCCGGTTTAGTTGTACCGCTTTCCATTCGGCCCACGGTTGCCCTTCAATAATTGAGAAATGCCCCAGGTAGGCACCTACAAAAGCTACAGAACTAGGTTTTGATGGTTTAGTAGGTTCGCTCCCAGGCGTTTCTTCCATTATTCGACCCTTCGGCTGCCAAGACGCCCAACGACTTTTAACTTCGGCGGTCATCGCCACACCTTCGGATTAACCGCATACCGGATTGATGGCCGCCCGCCTGAACTTCCGGCCTCAGCTGGCAGTTCTCGAAGCCATTGAGCGTCCTGAAGAACCTCGGTTGCCAGCCTCACGGATTCAGGTGTATCTAGGCCGCTCCATCCCTTCAAGTACACATCACGGCCAGAAAATACCTTGTCGCCCAAGCTTCGCCGCTTAATTTTATCCGCCAATTCTCGCGCGGCCCTCATCTGCGGAGTGATGACGCACGAATACACCCGCCGCGCGTGAAGTTCTAAGTAATCGCACCATTCCGCCGCTTGCCGCGCGTGTTCGAGTGAAACCATTCCGCTTCGCTCGCCGTTGCCCGCGGCCCAATCCGCAAGCTCGAACAGGACGGCCAAACTCGGCATCAGCTTCTTGTATTTGTTTAGATGCGAGACTAGCGCCGGATGCAGTTCACCACCCCTGACCTTCTGTTCAAGCACGCCCAACCACTCGATGAAAAGCTCTTGCGCTTCGGGTGAGAACCGGAAGCGCGCCGGGTTCTCGCAATCCATCTCCAGAAGCCGGCGAAAGACCATGGCGGCCCGCTGCGCTGATCGTGCGTCTGGCTCACGGTCTACGTAAGCCCATGCTTTATGCGTGTCAGGCCAAACCAGCAATTGGAACCGTTGAATTAGCCCGTCATTGCTTGGACCATCTTTCAACGCGTCAGTCAGATAAGACCGAAGGCGGCCCGGCTGGATGCCGCCCAACATGGACATACAGCAAGCTTCCACGTGGATCGTGCCGCGCCCGATGCGGTCCACAGTCTGCGACGTATCCCCATTCCAGGCTTGAAGGCAAAACGCGCGCTCGCCCTCCCGGCCCGCACGGTCCAATTGGCTCCACCATCCCGTAAGTTCATCGCGGATTACAAATATCCCTGCCGGGTTTTCGCTCATCATGTGGTGAAGCGCTTCGAATGTCGCATCGTTCACGATCAACCGCTTAAGATTCGGTTGAACGGGTGCACCCTCTGGTTCGTCGGGTTCGGCCTTCTTACCTTTTGCGCTCGCCTTATATTGTTCTTTCCATGCGGAGCGCTTCAGTTCCCACTTCTCTTTCGCGCCCTCGTAGTCGGAAAGGGAGTCTTCGTAGGCTTGCCGCCATTCCGTCTGAACCTGAAGCAGCGGACGGGTTGCCGCCTGAATAACAGGGGACTTCATGAAACCCGGTGGCGCGATGATGCCGCCCCAAAGGTTCGGCACAATCACCCATCCGGTATCGTTCGCCTTCGGCTGAATGACGGCCCGCCGGTTCACCGCGCCGGCAAGACAGAGCACCATCACCACCGCCGGGTAGTCCACCGGGACTTGCATACGTTCCGCCACGTCGGCCACCAGGGGACGGAACGAAGCCGGGAGAAGGTCTTCGGAGAACGCTTGCACAGGCGGAAGTTCGCCTTGGATAGGTTCCGGCTTCGGCCAATTGTCAGCCGCTTCTGCGCGCTCTTCGTCCACCAGTCCCCACCGTGCCCGCAGTTCGGAGAGTGCCGCCGCGTCCATCACCGCCGTCCCTTCGGTCAGTTCCCGGAACCGCTCGAAGGTGCCGCCCGCTTCCCGCCAGTCGGTAACGTCACCCTTTGCCGGCAAGCCCGGAAGCTCCACGATGCGAACGGAAGCCGCCGCGCCAAACAGAGCCGCCGTTACCACCGCCGCGTGCTTCCGGCCCGGTTCGTCATTGTCAGGAAGGATGACGATATGCCGGTCCCGGAAGTACTCCGTCCATCTCGCATACATGTGACTGTTGCCGGACCCGCCCGGATTGCAGGACGCCACCAGCCCCCACGCCTCCAGGGTATGAACGTCTTGTTCCCCTTCGGGAAGATAGACGGTTTCAGTCTTGAGCAATTCCGGCAAACGATACGGAACCCGCTCGATACCATCCAGGTTCCAGGTAACGCCGCCGCGCCCATCAGATCTGCATTGCCGGAAGACTTTCTCGCCGTCCGGCTTCACGTAGCGGATAACGTCGAAGAGAAGCTTTCCGTCCCGATCACCATACGGGTAACGCGCAATCTCGCGCCACCCGCCCGCCGTGCCGGTGGGTTTTGTAGACTCTGTGGGTGCCGAGCCCGCCGGATTTCCGTTCGTTCGGGTGCCGTTGTGCCGGTATTCGGGTTCGATCCGCCCCACCAGCCCGAGGACTTCGGACTTCTGGGTCGGAAAGTCCGCGCCGGTCAGTGCCGCTTCGAGTTCCAGAATGTCCCCACCGCGTCCGCAAGTGGAGTGGCAGAACCACCGGCCGGTGCTCGGTTCCACCGCGAAGTTATCGTTCTTCCCCTGGTGGATCGGACAGGCGCCGCGCCACTCAGCCGCCCGCCGCTGCTTCAGGTGCGGGACGCGTGCCGCGTAGTAGGTGGCGACTTCGCCCGAAGTGAACGTGAAGGCCGAAGCCGCCATCTACCGCACCTCCGCCCTATGCTCGCCGCCAGACGGACGCGATTCGAGCCATGTCGAGATGTCTTCGGGTTTGTAGCGGACCGCCGCGCCGATCTTCAGGTACTTCGGCCCCTGACGGAGAAGCCGCCACCGCCGGACGGACGCCACGGACAAGCCGGTAACGCGCGCCACATCATGCTCATTCAGGAGTGTTTCAAGGGTGTTGTTTGCAGTTGCCATTTGATCCTTTCTCGGGTGGCTGTTTTGCCTGCCCAAGAGAAGGATTGCTCCCCTCACTCAGCGAGGAACAAGGCGAGGAAAGGCGAGGAAAGGCGAGGAAAGGCGAGGAAAATGAGCTTGCAGGTCAGATGATACGCTTCTTTTTCAGAAGCGCCTCAAAATCAGTGGGACTCATGGTAGTTATCCGGCGGAAGTTTTGATCGTCTTGCGCTGTTGCCTTCGGGTCGGACGCCTGCCAGAACTGAAATTGCCGTGGTGATTTATGCCCGGCCGCGCTCCAAATATGTTTACGGGTGGCTTTGAGTGTCGTTTCCTGCTTGCACCTCAGGATGAAACTGTCCACCGCCGCGCGCCGGTCTGCCCCGCCGCCGTTGGTCTCACTCACCGCTGTTTCCGCTTCCATGCGGACAAGCGACTGTTCGGGCAATTTGGCAATTATCGTTCCCTGGGAAGCTTCGCCCGTTTCAAGTGCCGCCGCCCGTTCAACGTGTACTGACAGCCAGTGAATGGTGCGCCTAGATATCGCGTTGTGGATGCGATCAATAAGACGCCCCCACAACTCTGGCATATAGCCGTATACGTCAATGAACTCCCGAGAAACTCTCTCGTAGGTCGCGCTGTGTCGCGGGTGCTCAAATAGACGCCACGCTTCTCCCATTCGCACTGTCCATTCGTCCGGCAGTTCGCCGCGCGCGTCGGCGTCCCTTGCATCCTGCACGGTTCTGATCGGGTTCTCCTGGTATGGATAGATCCGGTTGCAGACCAGGGTCTTGAGATCGAAATTCAGAGCTTGTAGGTATTGCTCCTGAGACGGATTTGAATCGAGCAATTCTTCTGCGTATGCGTCGTACAGCGCAACACCGAATTGGGCAAACGGTTCAAAGAACCCCTCGCAGGTCTCACGCGGAAACCGGGCTTCTGGGGGAAGTACTCGCTTCCAGGTTTCGTTGAGTTGCTCTGATAGTTTTACAAGCGCCTTCATGTACTTGGCGCCGACCCGACGCGAAGACTGAAATTGCTGTAGCTCCATCGCCTCCCCCTGCGATTCCCTGGAAATTTTGCCGCCAATGGGTAGGGTGCCCACGTGTCGCCCCGTCGAGCTAGGCGGCTGAAATCAGGATAGCGAATTGCCTATCCGAATTGTGATAGAGTACCCGTTAAATAGATCTAAAAGGAGGGGATGGCGGCATTGACTTGCCCGAACTGTCATCTTGAGAATCCAGCAGGCGCATCTTCGTGCGATTGCGGCTATTCCTTTTCTGGTGTACGAATGCCCGAGTCAGACGTCAATCTCAAGTCCATAGCGGACTCGATTCGGATAATCAAGAACGTTGTGGTTGCCTGGGCGGTATTGAGCGTCGTCGGTGCCGTGGTTTGGTCAATTGCTTACGTCACGCTTGCACACGAAGTGCAACGCGGCATCCAAGGTGTCACGGGGGTTGGTAAATGAAGCGATGCCCCTTCTGTGCTGAAGAGATTCAGGAGGCAGCGATCAAATGCAGGCACTGCGGCGAGATGCTAAAGCAGGATGTAAGCGTGCCTACCGCCCCCACGGCCAATATCTTCACGGCTTCTCCGGTGCCCATCACACGGCGAGTAGGCTACGGCTTTGTGTTCGCTTTCCTTTGGTTTGGAATCAACATGTGGATTCCGATAGTTGGCTGGTTTCTTCTTATTTTCACACCCTGCGTTTTTCTCGTGCCGCTTTTTGGAATGAAAACAGAACGAAGCGGACTATGTCCGTATTGCGGGTCGAAGCTATCTCACTTCATGCTCTCGCGTTCGCTCAAATGCCCCAAATGCAAGCAGCGGGTGATTGTCACGGAAACGCAGTTCGTAAAGGCTTAAAGATTAGCTCTCCTGTTCCATTTCGCAGATCAGCCTAGAACTGAAAGATGAAATGAAAAGATTGGTGGTGGCTACGAGAACAACGAGGATGTCGGGTATGCCCAAAAGTATGCCCACCCCCTGCTCAGAAGCATTGCTAACGCGTACTAGTCCCCTTAATGGAAGTCGTTGAAAATAATAAAAGAGAGCAGTCTTTAGCAACGCCGCTAAGTAGTTGATTCCCCGTGAATCATTGGCTTCGAACCAGTAGGCCGGGAGTTCGAGTCTCTCCGGGCGCACCACCTACTCTCGTCTGAGAGGAATGGCCCCCTAACGGTACTACTCCTATCACTTGACCTTAGCCATATCTCAATTCCCTACGCGGGCTACAGGAGTGCAACATGAATGGAATGATGAAAAACAACTCGGCAATCGGACTTGACGTCGGAACCAGCCGCCTCGTCGCGGCGCGCCAGACCGACCAGAGTTTTCAATACGATACTCAGCTCAATGCGTTCGTTCGAATTCCGTTTTCGAAAATTACGCGAGACATGCTGGACAAGGAGCGCGTTCCCCACACCGTCGAGGCATCGCAAGCCATTGTGCAGGGGAACGAATCCGCGCGCTTTGCGGATCTGCTGAATGTCGAAATCGGCCGCCCGATGGCCAAAGGCGTGTTAAACGTCGGAGAACCCGAAAGCGTGAACCGCATCCGGGAACTCATCGCCAGCCTGGTGGGTAAAGCGGCCGAAAAGGGCCAGAAGCTATGCTTCACGGTGCCGGCCGTGGCCCCCGGCCAGGAAGCCGCACTCACCTACCATGAGGCCACGCTGCGGCAAATTCTGACCGAGCTGGGCTATGAGGTCAAAAGTATCAATGAAGGATTGGCGGTGGTTTATGCCGAGATGGCGGATTCCAATTACACCGGGATTGGCGTCAGTTGCGGCGCCGGCCTTTGCAACGTCTGCCTCGCCTATCTCTCGCTGCCGGTGATGAGCTTCAGTACGTCAAAGGCGGGCGATTTCATCGATTCGAGCACCGCCGCGGTTATGGGCGAGCGGTCCAACCGGATCCGGATCATCAAGGAGACCCCTCATCCGAACGGAAGCTTCACCAGCAAGGTGCATCAGGTGCTGGGAGTCTATTACAACGACACCATCCAGGCTTTGGTAACCGGACTGAAGGAGGCGTTCATGAACGCACGTGGCCTCCCGCGGCTCGGGCGGCCCATTCCGCTGGTTCTGTGCGGCGGCAGCACGCTTCCCCCCGGCTTCCGCGAGCGGTTCGAGCGCATCCTGCGCGAGACCGAATTTCCGTTCTCAATCTCCGAAATCCGGTTGGCCTCGGAGCCTTTGAACACAACTTCGCGCGGCGCGCTGGTCGCGGCGCTTTCGGATATGTAATCCCGACGGAACTTTCCGCCGATTTACCAAAACGACAACAGGAACGACAATGCGAAAAACATTTCTGAAGAGCTTGGGGCTTTTGTTTGGGGGCGGCTTGGCCCTCGGCGCCGGCATCAAGATTGGACACAGCTCGTCGAAGCTGACAGGCAGGCAGGCCGGGGCGGATCGCGACAGCTTACTGGAACTCATTCACGCTATAGACAATCGCGTGGAGAAAGTGGAAGCCACGCGTTACGGCGGGGATTCGGATTTGCGGGAACCTGGCGTCGCCGGCGCGCTCGAAGCCAGCCTCGCCTTCCAATCCGCCCATGCCGACGATCTCAACAAGCTACGCTCGGAAATTCACGCCGTCGGGGAGCGGAGCGCCAACGAACTGTCCGATCTAGGCACAAGGATGGAGCAGCTCGAATCCAGACTATCCAACGTCGTCATCGAAAATGTGGGAGCGCGTTTCAGTGAAGTCGAGCTTAGGCTGCGCCGCGATTTTGAAGAGGGTCAGCGCCGCTCGATAGAGTCCTTCGGGGAGGCTCTGCAAACCAAGATCGTTCAGCAGATTTCGACGTTGGAGCACAATTTAACCGAACAGTCCGCCACTGTCGGCCAGTTGCGGGAGGCGTCGGTGCGCGCGGACCGGAACGTGCAAGCCATGATGCTTCAGATTGAAAGACTTTGTGAGCAATTGAACCGGCCTGCGCCTGCGGCGGACGCAACGAGCCAAAACTATCCATCCTCGCAGGTTAACGATCGTCGTCCGCAATCGCAGCCCTTCGGGCTGGAGCGTTCGCGTCCCGGAATTCCTAATGCCGAGCCGGCGAAGCCGGACAACAAAATTTCCGAGTTCTCGCTTGCGTGACGGCGAACCGGGCGGCGCTTAATTATCCTGAAGCTTGTGATAGTACCGCAATACCCGCCTCACGTAGTCCTGGGTTTCGCGGTAAGGCGGAACGCCGTTGTACTTATGCACCGCTTCCGGCCCGGCATTGTATGCAGCCAAGGCCCGCAAAACCTGATCGTCTTTGTCCTCGTATTTCGCCAGCAGTTCGCGCAGGTATTTAGTTCCCGCTTCCACGTTTTGCTCCGGAATGCGGGGATTTGCCCCGTACACCTTCGCGGTGCCGGGCATCAACTGCATCAATCCGATCGCGCCTTTGGGCGACACCGCATCCGTACGGAACGCGGATTCGGCGGCGGCCACGCTCTGGACGAAAGCCGCCGGCAGTCCGTGCCTTTTCGCGGCGGCGGCGACTAGATCCCGCGGCGTAGCCGGCGCACCCGGAGCGGTAAGGAGGGTCGCGGGCGCATTGGGCGGAGGAGGCGTGTACTCTTCCTGTTCATAGCGCGAAACTTGTGCCGCGGGCATTTCCGTGAACCCGCCACGCGCAAAAAGCCGAACGGTCTCGCCTGCTGCCTCGTGCCTGTCGGCGTGAATGCGGAACCCGTCCGTCAAGACGGCGTACTCGCCGGCAAAAACCGGGCCGCACGCCAGGGTTACGCAGGCCAGCGCGAACAACCCGATATGATGAACAATTCCGCCGATGACCACAGTCCCCCTAAACACGGTTCCTTTAAACACGGTTCCCTTAAACATGGTGACGCACCTCGAATGCAGCCTGTGCAAGAAAACCTTCGAAGCTAGCCAGCCGCTTAATCTTTGCGAATGCGGCGGTCCGCTTCTGGTCCGCTACGACCTCGAGCGCGCGCGCCGCGTTTGGGGCAAGGAACAGGTCAAGCTCGGACCTAATTCCATGTGGCGCTATGCGCCCGTTCTGCCCGCGCGTCAACAAGCTTCCATTGTCTCACTCGGCGAGGGGATGACGCCGCTTCTGAAGGCGGGCAGGACCGGCGGGCGGCTCGGCGCCCGCGACCTTTGGATCAAAGACGAAGGCCTCAATCCGACCGGTTCTTTCAAAGCCCGCGGCCTCTCCTGCGCGATCACGATGTGCGTGGAACTGGGTATCCGGAAAGTCGCGATTCCCTCGGCCGGGAACGCCGCGAGCGCGCTGGCGGCCTACGCTTCGCGGGCGGGAATCGAGGCGCACATTTTTATGCCGCGCGATGTCCCGCAAGCCAACTTCATCGAATGCAAGTCCTATGGCGCGAACGTGACGCTAGTGGACGGCCTGATTAGCGATTGCGCCAGGATCGTCAATTCGCGCCGGAAAGAGGAAGGCTGGTTCGACATCGGCACCCTCAAGGAGCCGTACCGCATTGAGGGCAAGAAAACCATGGGCTACGAACTGGCCGAACAGCTCAATTGGGAATTGCCGGATGCCATTTTTTACCCGACCGGCGGCGGCGTCGGCCTTATCGGCATGTGGAAGGCCTTTGAGGAAATGGAAGCGATGGGGTGGATCGGGAACAAGCGCCCCAAGATGATCGCCGTTCAGGTGGAGGGGTGCCAGCCGGTGGTGCGCGCGTATGAGCAGGGGAAAGCGCGAAGCGAGTTTTGGGACAACGCCCATACCGTCGCCAGCGGTTTGCGCGTGCCGAAGCCGCTGGGGGATTTCCTGATCCTGGACGCCGTTCGCGCGAGCGGTGGAACGGCTATCGCTGTTAGCGATCGGGAGTTGATCGATGCCGGAATCGAGCTTGCCGGTGAAGAGGGCCTGTTCGTTGCGCCGGAAGGAGCGGCGTGCGTGGCGGCGCTCGCGAAACTTTTGGAGAACGGCTTTTTAAGGGCGGACGAGCGGATCGTCATTTACAACACCGGCTCGGGATTGAAATATCTGGAAGCCTATTCGACCCGGTTCCATCGAAACGACGCGAGCGAGCACGATAAACTGGGCGGCTTGATTACGCCGCGATAGGCGGACCAATCGGATTATTCATAAGGTAATTATGAACACGAGCCATCTAGACTAGCCCTTGGAATCGATGATAAAAGTCGGCGCCAGCCCAGACCACGCCGAGTAAGATCCCGAACCCGCCGAAGATAACCAAGTCGAGCAGCTCGATACTTTACCCAGAAATGCCTGCGGATGTACGTCCACCTGCATCTCCTTGAATTCCAGATGGCCGTAGTTCATCATCGGAAACATATACCGCGCGGGTTCGACGCGCTCCTGCACCACGTAAGGCGTCCGCTGCGCTTGGCGCACCGCGCGTTCCCATGCGGCCTGATCGTTTTCCCGACCGAAAAAACTATGCTGGTCGCTGTAATCGTCGTTCGGCTTGAGCACCAGTTTCTCGCGGTTGTGGTGCATGAATTCGAGTAAGTCGATGTTCTGATCCCGATAAGTCGTCTTACTTGCCGCAACCAGCCGCGTCCACGGCACATGGTCGCGAATGGCTTTGCGCTCGGCGGCGGGAAACCTCGCCGTAAGCGATTCGTCGGTCAGCAATCCGAACATGGCTTTCTTATGGGCTAGCTCGGAGCGGAAACTGTTCACGACGCAAACCGCGTGATCGCGATACGCCTGCACCAGGGGATGCGACAGGTCGAAACGCATCAGGAATTCCTGCACGCTGATTCGCCTGTAAATCAAATTAATTTCGAAATGCCCGGCGCGCAGGACGCGGTTGCGATACTCCAACTGGTCCGGCGAGACGATTTCCGCCTGATAGCCTTCCTTCCGGAAGAAATCGCGGAACAACTCATACTCGCTTTGCCCCGAAGGACGCCGGAATTCGAGAATCGCGATATTGGGCTTCTTATGCCCGCCAAACTGTTTGTAAGCTTTTAGCAGCGCCGCCAAAAACGGGCGCTTGCCTCCGACCCGCGTCAAATTATACTTGCGCCGGAACTCTTTCACCGGTGGGCAATCGTAAAAAAGATCCGATAACCCTTCGCCATATGCCACGCCCGTCGTCGAATCCGAGTTGTACTGCACAACGTGCAAGGTACCGTTATGCATTTGCAAATCGAGCTTCGAGGAAACTTGGGGAACGGAATAGCCGGGATCGATCGCGGCGAGCATCTTCTCCGCTGGAAAAAGCTCCATGCGCGCCAGAAGCGGCGGCGACGCCAGCACCATCTGAAGCATCCGGTCCACGGCGGAGATGAGCGCCTCGCCGGTCTTCACCAACGTGTCATACTGTCGTTGAGTTACAAAATTCGGGCGCAGAAAGGGACAGAGGAGCCGGCCACCCGACGACAGGTGCGCGGCTTCCATTCGTTCCTGCAATTCTTTGACCCAATTGAGATCCCGGAATGGCTCGGTCTCCAGGATCTTATGGTAGCGGGCTATAGCCTCGTCTAACTGCGACATGCTTCGAGATACACTCTTTCCAGCCAACAGTATCGCACAGACCACGGTACATTAACTAGCTGTCAAACCCTATTTTTGCTCCTAAGCTATTAAAAACACTGATTCTTTTCGTATTGAAACATTTGCCGGCCGTGGGATTTTCGCTACACTTGGGCTTTGGAACGGCACCCGGGACCCGGCTACGCCTCCCGTTCCGGTGTATAGTTTTAAGGGTATTCTAATAAGCTCCTAGGCCTATGAGCCGCTGCCTTCTCCTGTTCTGTGCCGTCGCGGCCCTGGCCCAAAGAAACACGGGCGAGCTCAGGGTCGCCGTTCGCGATCCTCTCGGGAATTCACTCAAAGCATCCGCCGAATTGCAAAACCGGGCCGCGCAATACCGGGAAACATTTCCGACGGCTTCGGACGGGCGCGCCATCGCCAAATCCCTCCCATTCGGAATGTATTTGCTTCGCGTGAGTGCCGCCGGGTTCGCGCCGCGGCAGGAAGCGATCGAAATCCGCTCCGAAATTCCGCGCGAAATCGTCGTTACGCTCGGGATCGCGCCAATTGAAACTACCGTCACCGTGCGCGAAACCCAACCGCTGATCGATCCCTACTCTACCGGCACTCCTTCCTACATCGGCTCGCAAACCGTTCGCGAACACGCCCAGAGTCAACCGGGCCGGGCCGTGCTCGAAATGATCGACGCGCAGCCGGGCTGGCTGCTCGAGGCCAACGGCGTGCTCCACCCCCGCGGCTCCGAATACCAGACGCAGTACGTTCTCGACGGCCTTCCCCTTACGGATAACCGTTCTCCCGCATTCGCGCCGTCAATTGAGGCCGAAGATGTGGAGTCGATGACCGTGCTCACCTCCGGTTATCCGGCCGAGTATGGACGGAAGCTTGGCGGAGTCGTTGAAGTGCGATCGCCCGATGCGAGCGCTCCCGGTCTTCACGGCGCGGCGAATCTCGGCGGCGGAAGTTTCAACACGGAAATGGGATCGGCCAGTCTCCAATACGGGTCGTTCGGGAAAGCCGGGCGGAATTCCGCCGGCCTCACTGTCGAAGGCTTCCGAACCGACCGGTATCTGGATCCGCCAGTGCTCGAAAATTTCACCAACCACGCGGATTCAGGCGGCGCGCGTTCGCATTTCGGACACGCGTTTTCCGATTCCGACCGGCTGCGCTTGGCCGTGAACTGGAACCGCGGCGGCTTCCAGGTTCCGAATGAACGCGTCCAGGAACTCTCGGGGCAGCGTCAGGACCGCAATACGGCGGAAACCATGGGCCAGGTTTCCTGGCAGCACATCTTTTCGCCCAGTTTGCTCCTCAACGTCCGCGGCATGGTGCGCGATCTCTCGGCGGACCTTTACTCCAACTCGCTTGGCACTCCCATCGTTCCGGATCAGAGCCGCGGATTTCGGGATGGCTACGCGAACTCCGGACTATCCGGCCATGTCGCGGCCGGCTACGGGACGCATGAATGGAAGGTTGGCGGGGATGCGGTTTTCAGCAATCTGCATGAGCGCTTCGCGTATCGGATTACGGATCCAAATCAGTTCGATCCGGATACGCCCGCAAGCTTCAGCTTCAACGGGAAGAGTATCGATCGCGAGCAGTCCGCCTATGCGCAGGATTTGTGGCGGCTCGGACGGCTTACCATCGGCGCCGGACTCCGCTTCGACAATTACCGCCTTCTGGTCAAGGATTCCGCTTGGAGCCCCCGCCTGGGCGTGGCGTACGCATTCCCGAAACTCGGCCTCGTCTTGCGCGGCTCCTACGACCGCGTATTTCAAACGCCCGCGAACGAAGGCCTGCTGGTCAGCGGCAGCCTCGCGATTCAAGCCCTGAACGATCGCGTCTTGAGCCTTCCGGTCCGCCCCTCTCACGGGAATTATTATCAGGCGGGCTTCGCCCAGAGCGTGTTTGGCCATATCCGGCTTGACGCCGATTGGTACCTGCGCGATTTCAATAATTTTGCCGACGACGACCTGCTGCTCAACACCGGGGTCAATTTTCCGATTTCATTTGCTCATGCGCGCATCCGCGGATTTGAAGCGCGCGTCGAGGTTCCGCGTTGGGGCCGGTTCTCGGGCTCGGCAGCCTACTCCAATATGATCGGCGTGGGACGCCTCCCGATCACGGGAGGTTTATTTTTTACGGACAACGCGACCGCTCAACTAACCTCGACAGACCAATTCGCGATCACGCAGGATCAGCGCAATACCGTGCACGGCCGTGCGCGGGCGCAGATTGCGCCGCGCGTCTGGACCGCCGTTTCCGCTTCTTACAACAGCGGCTTGCCCGTCGAGATCGCTAACCCCGACCTCGATTTTTTGCGCGCGCAATACGGAACGCGGATTCTCGATCGGGTTAATTTCGATCGCGGACGCATCCGGCCCTCGTTCTCTCTCGACGCATCGCTAGGAGCGGATCTGTGGAAGCGCGACCGTTATTCCGTCCGCCTGCAAGCCGACGCGTTCAACCTGACGAACCGCCTGAATCTGATTAATTTCGCGGGACTGTTCTCCGGCACGGCGATTGGCCGCCCCCGCAGCTATGGCGCGGGCATGCGTTTCGAATTCTAGTCGACTATCATGCGAATGTCGTTATTTGTAATCGGATTGTTGGTTGAAGCGATCGGTGCACCGGCACCGGCAGGGCAGATGCCTTCACGGGCGGAGTTCTTGCGCGCCGGTCATCTTCGAAGCATTGAATTCTCAACGTCGGACGGCCCAACTCGAAGGAGCGCTGGCTTTGCATGCGATTGCTACCCGTCCGGACGGGGACACGTTTCGTGAAACCCGCGTTAAGATGGCGGCAGTAATCGTCGCGGAGAAGGTGCATGCGCCGCCAGCAAAGATTATTCCTATCTTTCTGAGTTTTATCGCCTATCAGAGCCAGCCAGTTGACGTCAAACCGGATATGATTGGCATGCTGGTCCGAATGACGGCTCTCACTCCGGACTCGGCCCGCGTCATCGGTGTTTTACTTAGCCAAATCGCGGACCCGTCTGTGCGCATTGCGACCTTAAACGCGATCGCCTCCAAGCCCAGGGCCGATCCCGTCCAGACCGATCTGATCATTCCTGGCTTGCGGGATTCGAATGCGGACGTCCGCAATGCAGCTATTCATATCCTCAAACGGCTATGAGATTTTTCGCCGCGGCCGCTTTTTCGGCCGCACTTTGCGTTGGAGCGGATTCCGTCGCGTTCGTCGATGTGAACGTCGTTCCGATGGACCGGAACATCGTGCTGGCGCACCAGACCGTGATCGTCCGGGGCGATCGTATTACGGAGGCAGGTCCCGCGAAGAGCGTGCGAGTGCCTCATGGCGCTCTCGTAGTCGATGGGCGGCACCGGTACCTGATGCCCGGCCTCACGGATTTCCACGTCCACATGCCCGAAACGGACCAGGACCGGAAGGATGAACTCAAGCTGTTCATCGCTAACGGCATCACGACCGTGGTGAACATGCGTGGAACCCCGGAAATCCTTGCGCTCCGCAATCAAGTGCGCCAAGGCGAAGTAATCGGGCCGACAATTTATACTACCGGTCCATACATAAACGAGCCGGAGTTCACCACCCCCGAACAAGTGCGGGACGAGGCGATCGCCCAAAAACGCGCGGGTTACGATTTCATCAAGATACACGGCGAGCTATCGAGCGCCGCGTATGCCGCATTGAGCGATGCCGCGCGCGAGCAACATATACGGGTGGTCGGCCACGTGCCCGCCAAACTGGGAATTCACGCCGTGCTCGGGAGGCAGTCGCTGATCGTGCATGCGGAAGAATTTTTGAACTCCGGTTACACCAGCCCCGCGGAAATCGCGAAAGAAACGGCTCGCGCCGGCACCGATGCCAAGACGTGGGTTAGTCCCACCTTAGCCGTATTCCGCGAAATCATTTATCAGGTTTCCGATATCGATTCCGTGCTGCAAAGGCCGGAGATGAAGTACTTGCCGCCCGCGATTTCCGCCGGCTGGCAGCCCGCCAAGAACGTTTATGTCTTGCGCTGGAAAATCGAGAAGGTTCCCCATTTCCGGGCGCAGTACGCCGCGTTGCAAGCGCTCACGAGAGCATTGCGCGATGCCGGCGTTCCCCTGTTGGCGGGCACGGATTGTCTGACCACCGGAATCGTCCCCGGCTTTTCCATGCAGGATGAACTCAACGATCTCAGGGGCGCTGGTTTAACTCCGTATGAGGCGCTTCGCGCGGCCACGGAGAACGCCGCCGAGTTCCTGGGCATCGGCTCTTACGGCACGGTGAGCGCCGGAAAGCGCGCCGATTTGGTTCTGCTCGAAGCGAATCCGCTGGCGGACATCACGAGCGTGTCAAATCGCGCCGGTGTCATGCTGCGCGGAAAATGGCGGACCGAAGACGAACTCCGAAAGGAAATCGACCGAATGGCCGCGAGTTACGCCGGAAGATAGCGTCCCCCGCCGCGTCAGAACGTTACGCGCAGCGCAAACTGGACCAGCCTCGCATTCACCGACGTCGCGCTGATTTGGCCGAACGTAGCTGAATTCAAGTTCAAGCTCGTCCCCGTATCGCTAGCCAGCGCAAAGTTGGCATGATTTAGTATATTGAAAAATTCCGTCCGGAACTCCATTCTGAAACGTTCGGTTAACGCGAAATCCTTGAAAACCGACGCATCCACGTTCCACTGGCCCGGACCGCGCAGGATTCCGCGTCCCGAATTACCGTATGTTCCAGCCGGCGCTGGATAAAACGCGGCCTTATTGATATAGCTCTGCAGGTTGTCCTTGGTTGAACCGGTCGGGTGGATCAGAGGCACTCCACTAATCACGTTTGCGTTGTAATTGCCGTTATCGTTCGCCGTCGTGCCGCCCAGCCCTTGGCCGCTCGTCGTGTTTATGACCGTGAGAGGGTAACCCGATTGCGCGATGAAAAATCCGTTTACAGACCAGTTGTTCAAAAACGTCGTGCCGAGCTTGCCGGTTCCCTTATTGGGAAGATCCTGCACGAAAGTCAACGCCAGCCGCTGCGGGCGGTCGAAGTTCGCCGGTCCTTTCGCGAGCTTCGTGTTAGCCCAGGGCGCGGGGTACAGGTTGGTGAAAAAGCGGGAGCTCTCATTGCCATTCGTGAGGGCCTTCGAAAGAGTGTATACCAGCTGGAACGTCGAGCTGCCCATGCGTCGTTTCAAGGTATTTTGCCATGAGTGGTAGGTCGAATCGCCGTCTTGCAGAGTCATCGTAATATCGCCAAACCCTGGGTATCTACGGACCAGAGTTCCGTCGCTCCGCGGAATCAGCGGGTTAATAAATTGCGTCGCCATCAGATGCGTGCCTTTCGTGCCGAGATAGCCCGTTTCCAACAATAGGTTCCCCGGCAGTTCCCGTTGAACTGTAAAGTTGTCTTGGAAAACCTGGTCGGTTTTCCCATGCGGCTGGATGGCGGTGAGCTGAATCTGATCGTTCGGACTCGTCGGGAATGGAATAACCGTCGCGCTGTATCCCGGATTTACAAACGTCCAGTTATCCGGCTGCGTCAGGTTACAGCTTTGCCCGGCAATGGCGCAATTAACCGTAATATTTGCGAATGTGGGCGGATTGGAAAAAGTCTGCTGCGCAATCTGCCCGGTCCGGGAATCGTAGTAGATGCCCGCGCCGGTTCGGATCACGGTTTTTGAGCCCAACCGGTAAGCGATGCCCAACCGGGGCCCGAAGTCCAGCCAATTGCCGAACACGACATCGTTTGGCACGCCAGGCGTCACTCCGCCCTGCACGATACCGGAATTGGCGAGCGACCCGACTCCCTTGTAGCGGTCCGGCCAGAAGCTCACCATGTTCAGGTTGTATGCGGCCGGCATGTAATGCGCTTCATATCGAACTCCAACCTCCACCGTCAGGTTTTGAGTTGCTTTCCAAGTGTCGTCGAAGAAGGCTCCGAAGATCTCCTCGCGCATCAGCAACTCGCCGGGGCCGGCCGAAAATTGTTTGGTTGAGGGCTGGCTCAAGAGAAAGTCCGCGTATTCGTTGCCGCTAGCCAACCCCGTGAAGTTCCAGATGCCGCGGTTGTTCTGATCGTTAGCCGGATGCAGCAGCGTACTCACCGTCTCGGCGCCGGCCTTTATAGTGTGCTTTCCGCGCAGCCAGGTCAGTGTCCCTGAAAGAGTGAAGGTCTTGATGTTGTCGTGCCAGAGAGCGCTATTGCCGAAGCCGCCGTTTACATAGTTGCTGATGTTAATTTTCGGCAGCCCCGCAATCTCCGTTACGCCGGAAATCGGCTGCAAGCCCAGGCCCGTGGGGTTCGTGGTGTTTCCGAACGAAAGGTGCTGGTCGGTCATGTCGACGCCGAATTTCGTTTCCAAAACCAGAGTCGGCGAGAAGATATGCGTCTCGCTGATGCCGCCGGTGTGCTTCGCGCGGTTGGCGCCCTGGGTAAAGCCGGGCAAGCCTTGTCCGAATGGGGTAAGGTCGTACTCGAGACTTTCGAACCAGCGTCCGAATAGCGTGTCTTTATCGCTGATCCGGTAATCGATCCGGCCCGCGCCCTGATCCAGATTGGTGAGGTTGGCCGCCGCCGCGAAAAAATTGTTGGCGCCCGAACTGAAGTTCGGCAACGGTACGAATTGATCTTGGATCTTCAACGAAATCGGGTTTAGCCGCGATGACGGAATAATATTGCCCGCAAATGGCAGGCCGGTCGCCGGGTCCATAATCGTCTTGAAGCCGGAAAAATTTCCTTGCCGCTGAGCCGCTGTGGGAACGACGGTGGTCACCACGCCGCCGGACCCCGCCGCGCCGTTCGCATTTAACTGCCGCAGGCTCTCCCAGCCTCCCCAGAAGAAGAGCTTATCGTGCTTGATCGGCCCGCCCGCGTTGGCGCCAAACTGGTTCTGAATATTTTCTTTACGCGCCGGATTGAAAAAAGGCCGCGCATTGAGATCGGTGTTCCGCAAATACTCGTACGCGGCGCCGTGATACTGGTTCGTCCCGCTTTTCGTCGTAACGTTGATGATCGATCCGGAATTACGTCCGTATTCGGCGCTGTACAGGCTCGTCAACACCCTAAATTCGCTGAGGAAGTCTATGCTTGGCGTTCCGTCCCGTCCGGCGCGTTATTCAGGCTGTTGGTGGTTTGCACGCCGTCCACCAGCAGGTTGTTGCTGCCCCGCCGCGAGCCGTTGACACTTACGCTGGCACTGCCGGTTCCCGGCGTGTCGGCGTTGAAGATTCCACCCGAAACACCGGCCGATGTGCCTAGAATCTGCGTGAAGTTCCGCGTGGCGAGCGGGATGGATTCAATCGCCCGCTGCTCCATCACCTGACCCACGGTTGCCTGCTCGCTCTGCAGCAGCGGAGTTTCGGCATTGATGGTAATCGTTTCATTTACCCCGCCCACCTGCAAAGCCAGATCCAGGCGCACGCGCTCGGTCGTGTTCACGATTACGCCATTCATTACGATTTTTTGGAAGCCGGACGTTTCCGCGATCAACCGGTACCGGCCCGCGCGCAGCAGCGGAAACTGGTAGTTGCCGGTTTCGTCGGACACGGACTGGGATTCCAGATCCGTCTCCTCGTTAATCGCGGTGACCTTCGCGCCCGCGACCGTGGAGCCCGAACTGTCTTTGACCACGCCTACGATGCCGCCGGTGGTCTCCTGACCAAGAGCCAGCCCAATCGTGAGGCACAGAACTATGGAAAATAAAAAACCGGCATGAACGGATCGCTTGCACATTACGCACCTCCGGGATAACTGTAGACTTGTCCGCCGATTATATTGTCGAAGGACCGAAAAAGCAATTCACGGAACTGAAACGATCCGGTTGAGCGCGCGATCCGAGCATAGCCATAATAGAGCGGTTGAGTCGCTCGATTCGAACCGTGTCGATCGCATGCCTGCTCGCCGCCGCGGCGATCGTCTCGCTAGTGGCTCAACTCGTGGCGCAACAGGGAATGGGTGGAGGCTCCAAGGCGGCTCCGCGCGGGCCGGCGAAAGCACGAACCGGCTTGCCCAACCCGAAAATCGATTTTCGCGACATCGCGGCGGCGGCTGGACTTGCCGCGCCCAACGTATACGGC